>JALRAZ010000468.1 GCA_023257935.1 Verrucomicrobiota bacterium | reverse complement strand
TCTTTAGAGGCTACTCCTCTTAAGAAAAATAATGAAAACCCAAAAGGCGGAGTTAAGAAACTAGTTTGTAAATTAAGAGAAATTAATATCCCTAGCCATCTCTTGCCCCCAAGCCAAACCCTCTTTACCCCAAACCTGCCTGGGCCTCGGCCCGGCAGGTTTTTTTTGTTGAGCAAGGAAGCCCTCAGGAGGGAATCAGATCGTAGACCAGCAGCCGGCCAAACTCCGACCATTGACCCTCTTTGGGACTGCCCTGGCCCTTGGCTCCGGTCAGGACGAGCTGAGAGCCATCTTGATGAAAGGTTGAGCGGGTGATGCGGGTTTTGTTATCGATTCCCTGAATCAGGGCCCCATCCTCTGCCTGAAACAGGGCGGTGTTCCAGCTACCCTGGGCCATGCGACCAGCCATGCAGAACAGGTCACCTGAGGGGTGCCAGCAAAGGGTTTCCATCAGGCCACGACCGCGCTCACCATCCTTGATTTCCTGGTCTTTGGGGCTGGATGCCTCCTGCCAGGCAAATCGCTGCCAGGTCTGTTTTCCATTGCCTGCCATGGGATCACGCATGGGGCCCATCCCGCAGACCAGGAGGTGCTGCCCATCAGGGGAAAAGCTCAGGTCGAAGATGCCGCCGATGTAGTGATGGCTTTTGATGATGCCCCAACTGGTGAAATCGGGCGTGTTCCATTCACGCTCCAGCTTGCCGGTGCTCAGATCCCAAATACGGATATCGCCCATCATGTTGGCAGCCGCCAGGTAGCGACTGTCTGGGCTGAAGGCCACGCTCAAGACCGGTGGCAAGTGTTCAAAGCTGGCCATCAGGCTTTGGGTGGCGGCATCGAATACCTTGACCGAGGCCTCTTTTTCGGGAGCCGGTTCGTAGCGATACCCCCCACAGAGATATTGGCCGGTGACCGAGGCAACCCGGCGCCCATCGGGCGAGGCCTTGAGCTGCCAGGACCAGAAATCATGAATCTTTTCCACGGCGAGGGTCCTGCCCGAGCTCAGGTCATGCCATTGCAGGACCCCATCGTAGCCGGCACTGACTGCCAGATGACCCCCGAGCACTGACACAACACCCGAGGCGTAGCTCTGATGCCGTCCGAGTTCTTCCCACTGCTCGGTGAGGGGGTTGACCCGCAAAACCGAGCCATCGAAGCAACTGACCAGCAGATCAGTTGATTGATCGAGTGAACTCAGCCCCAGGGTAGCGGTGGGGAGTTTGATTTCCTTGAGCAGTTCTAACTTCATGCCAGGACCTCCCGGATGGGGCTTGCCTGTTGCTCAACCCGGTGGAAGGTGGGTAGGCCTGGCAGGTCATACGCTTGGTAGGGATCGATGCCCAGCGCCGTGAACAAGGTGGCAAAGAGGTTCATTTCGTTGAAGGGGTTTTCCGCGACTTCGATACCGTCCTCATCGGTGGCCCCGACCACCACTCCCTTTTTGATGCCACACCCTGCCAGCGCCAGGCTCCAGGCATGGGGGTAATGATCCCTGCCTCGGCTCGCATTGATGAGCGCATTGTGACCCTGTTTAAGCGAATGGATCGCTACGAGGAAGAGCAAGAAATTCACTCAAAGGATATCGCGCAATTAAAACAGGTGTCTGATGCAAGAGGCGCTGTATTTTCAAGAGCAGAGC
>JALRAZ010000463.1 GCA_023257935.1 Verrucomicrobiota bacterium | reverse complement strand
ATAGAACGGCAGTGAAACATTGGACTCAACCTTTCTCCAGGTCGATGTAGCCGTGCTGTAGGCGTCAATTGCCCCGACTGGTTGTCCTTGGCTCTCACCGCCGACTAAAATAAGCTCAGTCCCTGAGGCATATGCCTGGTGCCCATGGCGACCAGGTACGCTTGCCGATGCAGCCATACTGGTCCACGTGTTGGATGCCGGCTCGTACAGAGCGCCGTTGTTAAGGTCTCCATTCAGCCCTTCGCCACCCCAAATGGCTATCTTATCACCTACCACCGTCATGGAAAATCGGGTTCGAGCCTCGGGGCCTGCTGGCGTCATCACGTGGCTGTAACCATTGGCTATATCCAAACGAACCCCATCGCCTAACGGCCCAGAAGCATTCTCACCCCCCCAAATCAGAACCCATTGTCCGACTCGTGCCATCTGCGAATCTTGGCGTTGGGTCAGCAAATTGCTTAGCTGGGCGGTCACAGTGCTATCCCATGATTTGGTTTGGGTATTGAACACATCAATGCGGTTGGAAAGACCCTCGGCCGTGCGCCCACCAAAAAGCATGACCGATTGCCCATCTTGCAGGGCTACTCCCGCGTGACTCACCCGGGCAGTGAGTCCATTGGGTGTGGCCACTGTGGTCCATTCGTTGAAAGCAGGGTCGAAAAGATGTGCGGAATCGAGAACACTCGAGGCACCCTGACCACCGTGAATAAAAAAGGTATCACCCACTGGCACCATCACATGGCCAGACCTGGGTGCAGGTGCATCGAGTGAACTGGTAGCAGTCCATGCCCCTGTGGATAAATCCTCCCATGCCCCGGAGGCAAGCGGTTGGCCCAATGCGGTTTGACCTCCCCAGACCAGCCAGGCACCTTGACCTGAGGCCGATTCTGCTAATTGCCTATTGCTTGGCAATCCTGCATCACTAATCAAGTTTACCGGATTTGCCCCTGAACTTTGGTATAAAACGTATCCAAGGGCCTCAAGTCCTGCATCCTGAGGTTGGTTGGAAATCATCGACCCCCTAGTTTCAAGGAATTCCAGGCGCTGCACCAGATCCGTTAAAGCCGTTTGCAACTCTGCATTCAAATGCCTCAATGCGATCATCTCATCGGGAAGGGAAATTACCGACTCTGCCACCTTGGAGCGATTGGCGAACAAAACAGCTGTGATGGGAAGATCAGGGGCTAGTTGCTGTTCACCGTTGGACCCGTCATCAAACCAGATCCTTAAGCTCAGAGAAGGCTGATCAAAAAGCGTGTCTGGAAAAGGCTGCATCACTGTAGCATCGCCTAACTGAATGGCGTATTGCCCCTGACTCACGGGCAGGCTCAAAAAGGAAGCAGGGGCTGCGCCATCGGAGCTGGTGCCATCGTGGCTCCAAAGAGTGGTGGTGGTGGCTCCAGAGGACTGAACCAGCGCAAATTTAAATTTACCGACCCCATTGAATGCCAGACCATCAGAAAGCACCCTGCCCTGGAAATTCATCCCTTGCTCCCAAACAGCTTCGAGGGGCAGGATTGAGAGCCCAAGCAGCAACGCGTAGACGAACACCATGAGCTTTTGGTGTCGATGAAGCTTGGCTGGGGTAAGCCAATTGAATTTAGAATATGAGAGACTCATTGAGATTCCAATGATTCCAAACGTTTCGTAAGATCCTCGATGGATGCCTGCATTTTTTGGATCGTTTCCAAGAGCTGGCTGTTTTGATTACGAAGAGCCCCAATTTCAGCATCCTTTTCTGCTTTCAGCTCTTGAACGCCTTGAAGTGCAATAAGGCCAAATCCTGCATACCCCACCGTCTTAGCGGTTCCTAGTTCACTATGCTCAAATTCACTTACTAACTCTGGGAAGAGATGTTCAACTTCCTGAGCTATAACGCCATGTTCATAAGGTTGATCAGGTGGAAGATCCTTCCATTTGAATTGTCTGACGCGTATTTGAAGTATTCTTTTAAGGGCAGGCTCGTCATCCTTGATGTCGTATTTGAGTCTTTGATCAGAATATACATCCCAATTACCGTCCCCATTCCAGTGAAATACGCGCTCGTAGGAGTTACCACTTGCATGATACGTATTGTTAGCTCGAATAAAAAATCCGCGCCATCCATTGTCATAGCCTTGGGCGTTTGCGCCACCTGTAGGCCATCGATCTGGGCCATTGGCTCGACCAAACTCAACCCACCCAGTTGAACCAGTATGGCGAAGACCCCTTGCATTTTGAAAATAGATTGGCTGCCCAGCTTGGTAATAAAATTCCATGTGCGCCCCTGAGGTGGCCTCACGACTAGTGGTCCCTGCACCAACAACCCCCCATCCATTACCTGTGTAGGTCATGGCCATCTGGGCGGTGCCGTTGTCAAGAGCGGATTCTCCAATACGGATCTGAGCCCCCTG
>JALRAZ010000456.1 GCA_023257935.1 Verrucomicrobiota bacterium | reverse complement strand
CCTTTCTTTTATCAGTGGTATTTCAATGATCAGCCCATACTTGGCGCTCAGTCCAATACTCTGGATATTGCCGCCGCTGGTTTCGAGCAAGCCGGTGCCTACCAAGTCGCCGTGATCAGCGGGAGTGATCAGGTCATGAGCGAAGTGGCCACACTGGAGGTGATGGAATCGGGCTTGCTGGGGCAGGCATTGGAGCAGCCTTTATTACCCTATGTGACGGGTGCTGGGGCCGAAGCTTGGTTTTATCAAACGGCCATAACGTACGATCAGGTTGATGCGGCCCAATCGGGAGCGGTTGAGAGCGATCAGGCCTCGGTGCTTTCCACCTCGCTGCAGGGTCCAGGCATCCTCAAGTTTTTTTGGAAAGTCTCATCAGAGCCCTTTTATGACCGGTTGGAATGTTGGCTGGATGAAAAACTTGAATCCAGGATTTCAGGTGAGGTGGATTGGCGTGAGGTCTGGGTCGCGATTCCGGAAGGGCTGCACACGGTTCGCTGGGTCTACAGCAAGGATAATTTGTTGGTTCAAGGAAGCGATGCAGCTTGGTTGGATCAAATCTCATACCAGCCCTCCATATCGCTGGTCATCACGCAGGAGCCTGAGTCGATTCTGACGGCCATCGGGCAAATGGTGCATTTCCTGGTGGAAGCGGTGGGAGATGCGATCCTCAACTATCAATGGTTTTTAGATGGCGTGGCGATTGAGGGTGCCACAAAGCCCATTTTCCAGATTGACTCGGTAAGCCTCCTTGATGAAGGCGAATACACGGTCGCTATTTCAGCTGGAGGAGAGGCAGAGTTCAGTCAAGGGGCTACCTTGAGCCTGCTTAAGAATCCGACTCTGGCGGATGCTCTCGATCAGCCTGACTGGGATTTTACTGCCAGCGGCGATCATGCTTGGGAACCCCAGTCAGCCATCAGCCATGACGGGATTGATGCAGCCCAAACACCCTTCATGGCTGATAACCAAGCCGCAACGTTGAGAGTTTCTGTGGAGGGACCAGGATGGTTGCGCTTTAACTGGAGGGTTTCCTCGGAAGCAGGATGGGACGTATTGGAATGCTGGTCTGATCAAGAACTGCATTACCAGATCTCAGGTGAAGTGGACTGGACACCAGTTGCCATCCCAATCCCTGAGGGGTCTCATCAAGTGTCCTGGGTGTATCGCAAGGATCACTATGTCTCAGAGGGCCAGGATCGGGCCTGGTTGGATGCCATCGCCTTTGAGCCGCAGGCAATCGAACAAATCAGCCTTTATCGTGAAGCTTTTGAGACGAGACTTAAGGCTCTGCCTTGGATGGTTACTCAGGTTGAAAACGCAGCAACCGATGCCTATCTAGAGGAACCCGGTGATACTTTTTGGGTCAGTCAATCGCCCAATGAGACTGGGTTGGTCTTGCAGATGTCTTCTTCCTCATTATTGCTTGCGCCATCTAGCGCCCATCCCTTCCATCAAGTTCTCACCGGAAATTATCTGGAGAGGCATTACAAAAGTTTTTCCTGGGATCTTCACCTCAAGACTTCGAGTGCTCCACTGGGGATGACCAGCCTCAATCTATACCGAGAAGAGGGCGATTCCAGCCAGATAGCCTCGCTCCCAATGCGTGTGGTTGTCGATCAAGGAGGCGAGTATCGATTCACCGCTCATTTTGATGACCCTGCATGGGTTCTTGAAAACCCCGACCATCCCTGGGGACTGAGTGAGGTGATGGAAAATGTGACGGGACTTTCCATTGGATTTGCCGCCGAATGGGATCAAGGCCCCATGGTCGATTTGCAAGTCAGCGGCGTGGAGCTCCTGGCTCAGGCCGATGTCATGCCTGATTGGAAACCGTTTCTGGGTGTCCAGCTGGAAGATGAAGAGCGGGCCAATCAAATCTGGATCACCCACTGGCCTGATTTGGCTTTAGATTTTTCCCAGCAGTGGTCCGGGGATTTGGTATTTTCCAATGAGGCGGGCCAGCAGCCAGGACTTCGATTCTCCATGCTGGGCAATGCACTGTATCTGACACCGCACGATGGGCTCCCCTTGTCTGGCTTGCTGCAGGGGGATTTGCGTTCCAAAGGAATTGAGTCACTCGTATGGGATGTTTCTCTGGATGGGGACCTTGCCGGGGTGGCATCGATCGGGGCGCTTCTCTATCGCAGTGATGGGCAGGATGAGCAGATTGCTATGTTCGACTTGCCGGTCCCGGACAAGGCGGGTGTGAATTTCCAAATTGAGGCTCCTCTTATTGAGTCTGGCTGGGAATTGCTGAATGAAAATGGCGTCTGGAATTTTGAGGAGGTCCTTTCTCATGTCGATCAGGTGGGTCTGGTGGTGAACTCAGCTAGTCAGGCAAACGATCTAGCATGGATCAACCTGCATGCCTTTGGTGGCCTCATGAGCTGGCCGACCCAGGCCTTAAGCGATGATGCTTCCAGCGATGGCATGCAGGTGCGGGGTAGGGTTCTTCTTGGTTGGTCCTCATCTCCTCAACCCATGCAAGGGGCTCAGGTCAGCCTGTATCAGGCGGGGCAAGTTTGGCAGCAAACCACCGATGCGGAGGGTCAGTATGTCTTTGATCTGACTTCGAATACTGCCATCTCCCTCAAGGCGGACTGCCGTGATTATCAAGAAAGGGCCAGTCAGGGAGTGGATGTGGGGGATGTGGTCCGCATGCGACGCCATATCTTGGTCAAGGACCCCTTCCAGAGCACTCATGAAATGGTGGCAGCCGATGCGAATCGGGACGGCTCGGTGGACGTCGCGGACGTCCTGTCCATGCGTCAGGTTATCCTCTCTAAGCTCAATTATTTTTCAAAGGATGCCAATGGCTACCCAGAGTCTTTCTGGCGATTGACCCGGGCTGACTTCCTGCAGACTCCAGCCCATCAGGCGCTCTCGGGCCTAGCATCTGCGGAGGAGATCTTTCATGATGCTCTGGAAGGGGATTTGGACAATGTGGATTTTGCGGCCATCCGATTGGGTGATGTCAATGGTGATTGGATTGATACCCGTTATCCAGATCCTGCTGTCGGCCAGAAAGCCGCTCGTTCACCGCAACTTTGGCTAGGGAAGCCCGAGCGCCAACCCAATGGATTGGTGGCCATTGCTCTTGAGGCCTCGCGTTTGGAAAGCCTCGTCGGTTTGCAGTTTGAGCTCAGGTGGGATCCAGATGTGCTAGAGCTTGTCAGCTTTGATGGAAGTGTTCTTCGAGGATTCAACCCTCAGAGCCATGCAAGTCAGGAACCTGGCAGCCTGGTTCTGGCCTGGGATGATGCCCAGCTCCTAGGGCAGCCTGTTGCTGCTAATGAGGCGCTACTCCAACTCTCATTTAACATTTCGCCACAAGCTGAACACGGCACGTCCTTAAGTCTGCATGAGCCACTATGGGTTGCCGATGATGGGAGCGTCCGGCGGTCCATAGGCAGCAAGGCATTCTTTCATCCCGATGGTCTCCCAGTACTTTCGCAAGAAAGTTTGATTCGCTTTTGTCGCATGCAAGGAACGACCCTGATGCTTGAATGCGAGACCGTGCCCGACAAGTTGCATGTGATTGAATCTTGCCCGAGTCTCAAGGACGCTTCCTGGCAGCCGGTGGGCTTGCTCGAAGGCAATGGCATGATTCAGGTGTTGGAGGTGCATGCCCTCTCATTGGGACAGCGCTTTTACCGCCTTCGCTGATCGTTTCACAAAGCTGTAGGTAAACCGGATGCCAGGCTTCCCAAATTTTAAGGCTCATGGACGCCGTGTCCTCCTTGCCTCTTCTGGG
>JALRAZ010000438.1 GCA_023257935.1 Verrucomicrobiota bacterium | reverse complement strand
CTGCAGAGCCTCTTGCTCGGCAAGAAATTTGGCGCGACAGTAATGACCGCACATATCCTCCAAAGTCCACTGTACTTCTTCACCTGTTATCTGCGCGGATTTGCCATGTCGATAGGATTTAAGAATGGATTCGGTTGAGGTGTGCACGACCCTATTGACCGAAGCCCGCTCGGCCTCAGTAAAAACCACCCTGGCACCTTCCTGATTGACACGGTAGAAATCCCTTTTATTTCGAGCCCAAAGACCCGCCTTGGCTGCGAGGTGAAAGACGCTGTTAACACCCTTCATGGCCTCCCTGATTTGGTTTCGATCAGTGATATCGCCAAGCACGTATTCCACATCATCAATGGCTTGAGCGGGAATCTGGCAATCGATCACCCGGACCTGATCTCCTCGGCTTTTGAGAGCCGAAACAACATGAGATCCCAAAAAACCACACCCTCCGGTTACCAATGTGATACCACGGTTCATTCAGCACAAGGTGTTTGGACTGCAATAGCCCCATCGATTCACATAAGTCCCCCAAAATTGGTCCACCTTGTCGACAGACTCCTGGGGATAGGTGAAAGCATTCTTCTCGTAGGTCTTAATCGAACGCAGATAATGCTCAAAAAACGGGCGGTCCTGATTAAAGGGGCCTAGCTCCAGGTGCTGATATGCCTGACGCAATGCCTCCATGGGGCGCAAATCCAGGCTTTCATAGGACAGTTCCAACCACTGCTTGGCTGGCACCTCCTTGGAGTCTTGAATGAGACGGTCCATGATCAATGGATAAGGTTCAAGCACGAGCTTATCCAGGGAAAGCTGCTCATAATCCTGCATTGATAATTCCCGAAAAAGATTACGGTAAAAGTTCTTCATGGATTGATACACCCGATAGGGGTTGCGATGGATGTGTATGAAACGAGCCTTAGGATACATCTCCAGCAAAAGCCCTAACCTTGCCGTATAAACAGGATTTTTAACTAAAAGAGGGCGTCCCTGGTTCAGCAGGGAGAGTTTTTTCATGAAGTACCCGAAAGTTTGTTTCCACCGATTGATTACCTCAGGGTGACCTTCTTCAAGGAACAGGCCTTGCTTGAAATGTTCAAAAAAGCGCTTGGGGAAATACAATCCGTGATAAAAGGAAATATCCATCATATTGGCCAGGGCTATCTCATCCTCTTGGGGTGAATCTGGCTTCACGGCTACATTGTCTATGAAGCGCTCGGATGGCAGCGACCTGATCAATAAGGGCTCAAGCCACTTACCCAGGGTGAGCATGTTCCAAGGCAACCCCGTGGCGATTGGAGGCAAATAGCCAAATCGTGGTGCTCGGCTAAGAAGATTGTAAAGATGTGTGGTCCCACTGCGCCAGTGGCCCAGAATGAATACAGGAGGAGCCCCTTCGGGATTCGGGTCAGGCTGAATGCGCACCCAGGCTTTTTCAAGACAATCAAAGGGCCATCGCAGCAATGAGGTTGCCATCATCATGGCCAGATCACCAATGCGTTCACGCTTGAAGCCACCTGACCTGGTGAGCAACCTCCATAGCGTGGCGCAATCGGCACCACAGAGTGGATGGGTAGGCAGGGAGCGCTTCATTTTTGACTGGGAAATCGCTGGCATGAAACACTTTGGCGTACAAGTCTAGGTTCCAGCAGAGTCCAGGACCAGATCATTTGGATGTCCATCTTCAAGATTCGATCTTTCCATGGCTGGCCCATTCCTTTAGAAAGTCCGTGGTCAAGGGTAGCCACATCCTGCCGGCCCTTTGATCATACCATTGCACGCATGCCTAACGTTTACATCAAGACTTACGGTTGCCAGATGAATGAGCGCGATTCCGAAGCCGTGGCGGCGCAGTTAACCGCCAAGGGTTATCATATCGTGTCCACAGAGCATCAGGCTGATGTGGTCCTGCTCAATACCTGTAGCGTTCGTGATCAGGCTGAGCAAAAAGCGATCGGCAAAATGCGTAACCTTGCGGTCACACTCAAGCGAGACCGGCCAAATGTCGTGCTGGGGGTCATGGGGTGCATGGCTCAAAATCGAGGTCAAAGCCTGGTTGATCAGTTACCTGATGTGGATCTGGTTCTGGGCACACAGAAATTTCATCATGCCCCTGATTATGTGGAAGCCCTGCTGAAGGGAAGCCAACGCCGCATCATTGATACGGAGTCAGAGCCAGGTAGCGAATCCACTATTCGAGAACACCTGCTCCATGGTGTGGGTGATCGTGCAGCGGTCAGTGCCTTTGTCAGCATCATGCAGGGATGCAACCAATATTGCACCTTCTGTATCGTACCATACACCCGCGGCAAGGAACGAAGTAGGGCCATCGAAGATATTGTAGATGAGTGCCGCCAGTTAGTGAATCGAGGTGTTCGGGAAATCACCCTACTGGGCCAAATTGTCAACAGCTACGGCAAACGAGAGATAGGTATTCGAGACGGAAAATCTGCCTTTGTGCAATTGCTGGAGGCTGTTCATGGCATCGAAGGTCTGCACCGGATTCGATTCACATCCCCTCACCCAAAAGGCTACGGAGATGACCTCATCGAGGCCTACCAACGATTGCCAAAACTATGCCCGAGCGCCCACATACCTATCCAAAGCGGTAGCAATCAAATCCTCAAGCGAATGCATCGTGGCTACACGCGTGAGCGGTTTCTTGAGCTCATTGAAAAACTCCGGCATGTGAATCCCCTCCTTGGTATCACGACTGATATCATCGTAGGCTTTCCTGGGGAAACTGAGGAGGATTTCCAAGAGACGCTTGAACTTGCCGAATCGGTGGTTTTTGACAATGCCTTTGTGTTTAAGTACTCCCAGCGAAGTGGCACTCCAGCTTCAGAAATGGATGGTCAAGTCCCCAAGGAGATCATTGAAGATCGCCATGCACGGTTGCTCAAGCGCATCACCGAACTGGGACACCAGACATATGAAAAGTTGGTAGGTCAAGAAGTCGAGATTCTAGTGGAGGGGCCTAGCCGCCGTAATGCAAGCCGTCTAGAAGGTCGCACTGGTTGCAACAAAATTGTGGTGTTTGAAGGTAATCTGGACCGGTTCAAAGGGCAGCTCATCAAAGTCAGGATCGACCGCCTTGGTTCATTCACCCTGTATGGCGATCCTGCGATCATCAATCTTAGCCCAAAGGAACCACTCTCCTGATCATGCCCTCTCTGAGCCTCCTCTCCATCACCATGGCCACACCGTTGGTTATCCTTAGCCTCATAGGCCTGAAAAATCTCGAACGGGCTGCTTGCCAGATGCGTGCTTTCCCGCGCTCACTTTCTTGGGGATACGCTCTGATGGGATTAGCTACCATTTGGTTTCTTTACCTGGTCAAGCAGGAAGACATTTCTGATTTTGAGGCCTACAAGCGCTACATGTTGATTGGTTTTGCAGTGATCGGGGTTGGTACCATGGTCTATGTCCAAGATTTCCTCTCCATCAGAGGGGCTTCGGTGCTCATGCTATTGCTTGCCAAGCTGATGGTGGACACCGCAAGGTGGGTGGACACGCCTGCACGCTTGTTCATGGTCCTCTGGGCCTACCTCATGGTCCTGGCCGGAATGTGGTTTACAATCTCCCCCTGGAGGCTGAGGGATCTTGTTTTCTGGATATCTGAGAGGAAAAGTCGTCTTCAAGTGACGCTTGGGCTTACCTTGGCATGGTCCATCCTGATTTTAATTCTGGCCCTGAGTCTCTACCGCACAGCCCCTCAGTAGATGTGAGCAAGGCCAAGGGAAAGATCCTCGTCATCAGGGGAGGAGCGATCGGAGACTTCATCCTGACGGTGCCTGTATTCCAACAGCTTAGAAAATACTTCCCTTCCACACACCTTGAAATCCTGGGATACCCGCGAGTTGCCAAACTCGCCGTGGATGCGGGTTGGGCGGATGCCTGCAAATCAATTGAAGAGCCTGAGCTCGTCCGATTTTTCGCTCCCTCAGGCGTTGCTCCGGCTCAATGGCTGAGCTACTTCAGTCAATTCGACATCATCATCAGCTACTTGTTTGACCCTGATGGTTTCTTTCGTAACAACATCCAGCAAAGTGGGAAACACCATTACATTCAAGGCCCTCACCGACCTGATGATCGTGGTCGACTGCATGCAACCGACGCGTTGCTTCAACCACTGGAAAAGCTAGCTGTCTATGAGACAGGACTCATACCTGACTTAACCCGCCTCGGCAGGCATGCAGGCAAGACTGAATCGGGCAAGCTTCACGTAGCACTTCACCCTGGCAGTGGTAGCCCAAGCAAAAACTGGCCACTAGGCCATTGGCTAAAATGGGTTGAGCAAATGGTCATGGACTGCGACTGTCACTTCATCCTCGTGGCGGGAGAAGCCGATCGTGAGGCAGCCCAATCGCTGACATCTGCAATCCCTGCAGCCCGTCGAACCCTCATGCTCAATTGCCCCCTTGAGAAAGTAGCCCAGCAGCTGGCAGGGTGTGATCTTTTTGTGGGGCACGACACAGGCATTTCTCATCTGGCTGCAGCCATGGCGATCCCATCCTTGGTAATCTGGGGCCCGACCAACTTAGAGGTATGGCAACCAAGAGGCAGGCATGTCACCATCATAGAATCTGATGAGGGATTAGCAGGAATCACCCCAGATCAGATTAACAGGGAAGCGCGTCGACTGATCGAGATGCAGCCATAAAAGGTAGCTACCAAGCAGGCATTAAACCCCATCATCAAGAGGCACCTCGTGATAATGAAGGGCCCATTCCTTCATGTATCGGACCCTGCTGGGCAGCACACGATACAGCAGCCATTCTGGATTATCAGGACTACCAAGATACTTTCGAAGCAATGGGTTGGCATCCCAGATAGACTGTATCAAGGCAGGTTCTTCCACCACATCCACCCTGCCGGTAATCCTCACTTGATCATGTTCCGGACTCATGTAGCAAAGTTCAACTTGAGGATTTTGAAGTAGCTCAATGGTCTTGTGATAACAACGAAGGTTGGCTACATACACAGTGAAGCCCTCAGTCCGCACAGGCGATACCGGCCGTACCCGAGGCTGATCCTGGTCCTGGCTTGCCAGAAAGGGGAACTTGGCCGCTTGCATCACGCCCTGAGCAAGAACAATCAATTCGCTTGGGGCTAGGATTTGTTCTTTGGGTGCATTCACCGCATCAATATGCTGGATGGCTCGATGGAAAGCAAAGCCCATTGCTTTCCATCCCTGCATGTCCCACCCCCGATTGATAGCCGGATGCATCCTTCGCCAATTGGGTGAGGTAAACCGGAGTCAACGCAAGTCAGCATCAGGAAGCAAATCCTGACGCCTGCGGGAAAGATTTCTCCCCACGCGATCCTTCAATTCCTGATACATGGGCAGCAAGACCTGGTCAAGGTGCTGCTGAGCTTCATCCAGCTCACCAAGCTGTAACTTGACTCGGGCAAGATGGATCAAAACACCCTGCTTTTCGATGTCACCAGGAGCGATTGCCAATGCATAATCCCAGGCTTTGATGGCTGCCTCCGGGCGAGCCATTTTTGAGGGAATCTCTCGGCTGCGAATGCCGTAGTAGGTCTGAGCAATATCCTCGGCCAAATCAAAATTTTGCGGTTCCTTGCTGAGGGCAACTTGATAGAGTTCCAAAGCCTTGTCAAAAATGGCTTCCTCTGGGAGTTGATAGTGGGCCATGGAATCCTTGCGAAAGAGATACACTGTGGTGCCAAAATTGTGATAGTAGAGAGCCGCTTCCGGATTCAAGGTGATGGCCATTTCATAGCACTCGAAAGCTTTCTGGACAGGGCCCATATGGCCATAATGATTACCCAGATTATTCCAGGCCGGTGCATTCTGGGGATCCAGTTCGGTGGCCTTGATTAAGTGAGGACGTGCGTCCATTTCCAAGCCCCGATCGGTGAGAAAACTAGCAAAAGCGAGTCTCACGCCGACATGAGTGGGGTGTGATTCAATGAATTCCACGTATGCTTTGCGCACAGGGCCCAATCGTTGTTCAATACGGGCTGGCAGGGTGATGGAATGGGATCCTGAGTCATCGCTCAAACTCTCCTCGCCTGCCTGACGAATCCAGGTGTCAATTTCATCCATGGCCTGCTCATCCAAGAGCAGAAGCTGCTCGTAGGCCACCTCGACTGGATCGCGCTGAACAATGGCCTGATCGTCTTGTTCTGATTGGGAAGTGACTACTGATTCTCCTTCGCTCTGAGCGAAGCCCTGAAGACAGGAAATGGCAGCCCACAGCACCATGCTCGGTAGCACGGCAAGGCACCGAAGGCTCGAAAATACTGATCGATTTTTGCACTCCGGGTCATTGGCTCTTCCACGCTGGGCACGAGCATCCATTTCGATCCTGAACATCCATCCACCTCCTTTTTAAGTCAACTCAGCCATGACCTCTCTGGCTGCGACAACCAGTTCGCCTAAGCGCTGGTGGTCGCTCTCGGGTGCATAGCGAGCCTGATTACATGCATGAAAAAGGGATCTAAGTCGTTCTTGTAAGTCTGGCGTCAGGTGCTTCATGAGGGAAGCATCTTCGACTACCGATTCAGTGATGGAGGCCGGAGATCGATCCAAATACTGACCTGCTCGCTCTTGAAGCATACGGAAGAGTAATTCGAAAAAAGCCTCCCCTTCTCCCTTTTGAGCGTAGGACTCCAACACTGGAAACTGCTGCTTCAACCACTGATCCACCTGCTTACGTCGAATCTGGTGCGTGTCGCTGTTTCGCCAATCTTGCCAGCGTTTGAAAGACCAAATCAGTCCCACCAGGAACAGAGGCAGGGTTTGAATCCCATAAAATCTGGATTGAAAAATCCAAGGCTGAGCCAAAACAACTCCGGCCCCGATGAAGGGCTTAATTGGGACGATGTCTTGAGGTCTTGGCTTTGGAAGACCCGCTTCCGTGTTGCTTTCGGGCGCTGCACTGACGACCGATGGAGCTTGGGGGTTAGGCAAAACCTCAATGGCCATGGCGGGGTGATCGATGGTTTGATATTCGGCCTTCCGCGGATCGAAGTAGGCAAAACTGAGACCTGGCAAGGCTTGGATATCACTGCTCTGAGGAATCACGACTTGTTCAAAACGTCTGGATCCCTTGATACCAGTCTGGTCAGAAGCCACCGTCTCAGCACTAGGTGGGTAGGTTTTAAACCCAACCCAATGGTCGATTGGAGGCATCTGGATGGTATCCAGCGCCCCCTGCCCGACAATATCGATGGCAATCGTGATGGGGTCGCCCACTTTGAGTTTAAGAGGAGAAGCCTTCATGGCCATCGTGTATTGCCCAATAGCGCCACCGAATGACTGAGGCCTACCTTCTTCAGGAAGAGGCAGGATCACCAATTTCTGAGGCGGCGCCTTGAGGACCACCTCCCGCCGGGTACCTTGATCAAAGAAAGAGTCAAAAAAGCTTCTTGATCTAGCATTCTGTCGAAATACCAAGCTCACAGGCCATGTCATCGGCCCTAGGGTAAGCTCTCCATGGCGAACCGAGCGCGCTGTATAATCGAGACTGAGACGGTTGTAGGCCCGATTTCCAACCATTTGGCGACTGGTTCGAAAGTTATCGGATATGCGCTGAATCACCAGTCCATCAACCTCTATGTCAGGAGCTTTATCTGTCTGAGCATTCAGCTCATATAGATCCACTGTGAAGGTGAAGGGCTCCCCTTCATAAAAGCTAGTCCGGGGAAGATCCAGTTTGATAAAGGCGTATTCATCATAGTTGATCCCCTTAGAGACCCGCAGTTGCACAGATGGCGCCTGAAGTGCCTTCCCTTCAACTCTGACTTGGATGGGGGGAATGAGATAAACACCCTCAGTCTCCGCAACCAGTCGCCATTGGTAAACCAAGGTTTGATTCTGTTGCATGCGGCCATTAACGATCTGAACATTGGAATTTCGACTTTGACCTGTGTAATCAGCACGAATTCCCTGAATCTCTGGAAATTCAGGGAGGGCATCTGGTTGACCATTCATGACCTGCAACTGATAGATGGTCGGTTCACCTGCCGGGACCGGATTAACAGATAAACCCGCACCCACTTGGGAAGCAGCTTTCAGATCACTGCTGGACATCATGATGAGCCAACCCAGGCATATCCGGATGATCATCGTTGAATCTAGGTAGCGTGCAGCCTGACTCAAACACATCGACATTGAGTAAGCGAGCCTTTCGGCCAACATGTTAACTATTTG
>JALRAZ010000429.1 GCA_023257935.1 Verrucomicrobiota bacterium | reverse complement strand
CATGATCCACCTCCTCCTGCCATATCAACTCTCTCGAAAACGTGTTAATTGTTCTCCTCGGTCAGCCTACTTGGTACTTTTGAGTAGTTCTTCTAGTTCATCCGCACTCGGACGAAAATCAGAGGAGACGCCTCGTCTTGCCGTCTCAATGGCCATGGCCGGTGCCGCCCCTTTGACAAAACTCACAAGCGCTGAGCTGATGCACCTAAGAAAGGCCACTTTATTGCTGTGGAGGAATGTGACGTTGGTAGCGATGGGATTGACAAAACAGTAAGCTGCCGCAATGCCTAGAAAGGTTCCCACTAAAGCGGCGGCGACACTCATGCCCACTACCTTGTTGCCCTCGTCAAGTTTCTGCATGGTGGCTACGATACCCATCACACAGGCCACAATGCCAAAGCCAGGCATTGAATCCCCCACCTTGGTCAAGACATCAATTGGTTCGTGGCCTTCATGATCGGTCTGCTTAATCTGAACTTCCATCAGGGATTGTAGCTGATCGGCTTTGATTCGGCCATCGATGACAGGTCGTAGGCCATCACAAAAAAACTCCAAAGCCTCTTTATTTTTGAGGAAGGTTGGATACTTGCCCAGTATGGGGCTTGCGGCTGGGTCGCCTACGTGTTCTTCCAGAGCAATCATGCCGTTTTTCCTGCCCAACATGAAGAGCTCATACATAGCCATGAAAACCTCACTATAAACTTTCTTGGAGTAGGGGATGCCCTTGAGTGTCGCCAGCGCTCCGCCAAAAACCTTCTTGAGCACTTGGAACGGCGCCATGATGACCATCGCACCCACGCCGAGGCCTATAATGGTGATGTATTCTGTGGGCTGATAAAATGATCTCCAAAGGAGGCCAAGGCCGCCTGTTTCCTGTGTGCCAAGAAAATCGACACCGTGGGTGACATGCCATGCCCAAGGCAGTGCGGCACAAAGAACAATGATCAGAAAGCCAACGATGACAACCATAGCGCGTGATGCTTTGAGCGTTTATCTTATAAATCCTTTGCCAATCCTCGTATCAATAGGATGGCTTCTGCATGGATTTGACAGACTCTGGATTCGGTGACTCCTAAGATAGCCGCTATTTCCTTTAATCGCATGTTTTCGTAGTAGTAAAAAGCCAAAACTTGCTTCATCTTTTGCGGTAGTTTTTCAATCCTTTGCTTAATCCCCTCGATTAATTCCAGCTTGGAAGTCAGCTCATCAGGCGCTGGCATGGAGTCATCATCCAAAACAATTCCAGAAGCATTCAAGTCATCCCTGGGATCATCGCAGTGTTCGATGGACACAAAGGCTACCGGTCTGATTTCCTTGAGTAACTTCTGATACTCCCCCAAAGAAATGTTGAGAGATTCTGCGATCTCGGTGTCTTCGGGCATGCGCTGAAGTTTTCCTTCCAGTTCAAGGATAGCCCGTTCAACCTTTTTGGCCTTTTCGTGGATGGTCCTTGGCACCCAATCCAAGCGCCGCAGCTCGTCCAGAATCGCACCGCGTATGCGAAGTTTTGCATAGCCTTCGAAGCTGGCTCGATGCTTGGGGTCATAGTTGCGAATGGCGCCGAGCAATCCCACCATCGCCGGGCTGAGTAAATCGTCCTGATGAATGTGAGCTGGCAGTGACATGGCCATCCGACCCACGATTCCCTTAACCATTGGCAAGTATTCTTTAACCAGATCGTTTTCGAGGTCAGCCCCATGATGGCTCTGCGAGTAAGATTGCCAAGCCTTCTTAAGAAGGCTTTTCCTCTCGACCTCAACGGCATGAGGCGGGTCTGGTAATTCACATTCTGGACTCATGTGTCCTCACTCTCCGATGGTTTTGTGGTTTCTTGGATTGGTTCAGCGTCGCGCTGTTGGAGTTCTTCCTGGACAGCTACTTTGAGGGAGTTCAACCATAGCTGACCCCACCACCGCAACAGCCAGCCTCCGATGCAGGTGGCCAGACAAGCTTTTGTCAGCAGAATGAAGACTTCATCCTGATTCATCCAGCCAATCAGGCTGCCACCTACAAACCCCAGGCAACCCCCTAATATCATCAAATTTTTCATCCACCCCAATGGTGTTGTGAGCCCTCAAGCAAATGGCTTGCCAGGTTGAGTTGAATTCGAATTGGTATACCTAAAAATCTCATTATAAAGGCATTACGTTTGCCATAAATCTGGAGGGTCGAAACAATTCAAAGGTTCCTGGAATTTTTTGCCCCCCGGAAAGGAGGACGGCAGGGCAATTGGTACCCAGCAATAGATTGGCTAGTCTGCCCCAAGAACGTTCCTCATCCAGGTGGGTC
Source organism: Verrucomicrobiota bacterium (assembly GCA_023257935.1). Classification (GTDB taxonomy): domain Bacteria; phylum Verrucomicrobiota; class Verrucomicrobiia; order Limisphaerales; family AAA164-E04; genus UBA7971. The sequence continues at coordinate 2,285 of JALRAZ010000429.1, read as the reverse complement.
AGGATGATTCCTTTTGGATTCATTGGCATGAAGGCCTTGATTTGGTTCTCTAGCAGTCGGTTGGCATAGCATGCATTGATTACGAGATAACGATCATGCTCTGGCAGTCCCTCAAGACGCTTTTCATACGCATCAAGTTGTGACTGATCCTCAATGGCTACCCCAGGCATGTCGATCAGGACCGGGGTATTGGGTGGTTCAGGGCCATCGTTTCTCGGATAACGCAGCATGGAAGCCCCCAACATTTCAGCATAGAGCACAAGGGACTCAGCGGTATTGGGATAGTTGCCATCCAGCTGCCAGATTTCCGGATTTCGCTGTTGCTGAAACACCTGATGAGCCATCCATTTGCATAGCAATGTCGTTTTGCCACAGCCTGGACTGCCCATCAGGAGGATTGGATGGTTGGCCTCACGGGGGTCGCTCTGGGGTTCTTTGAGTTGTTCGGTGAGCAAGCTTCGACAAAAAGCCAGTTCGTCGGTGACAAAATCTGGAAGACCATCCTTGAAGCGAATAGCCAGTCGATCCAGCAGTTGATTCACCCAATAGTCACCTAGACCCATTTTGCGAAGCATGGGCTCGATTCGAGATGGTTCTCGCGAATCCGAAGGGATGTCGCAAGAGCCTTCAGGCGATTTGTCCTGAGCGCTTCCTTCCGATAGGTGCTGCTTCTTGTAAACGTCAAAGAACGAAGGTGTGGTTGATTCCCCAATTGAGTCTGTCTCCGAAGGTTGCCTTGAGGGTACGCCAATGATCAATTCCAGACGTGGTTGTTTCCAAATGCGAGAAATACCCTGACGAGGTTGCTTTCGAACTTCCTGAATAATGGCTTCGGGTCCGAAACTCTCTCGCGCTTTTTCGATGGCTTCCTGAGGTGAGTCGGCAATGATGCTGAAGGTATTCATGGATCAGGCGGGTTGAAGTTCGGGGTTGGTTTCCATGATTGGATTAGGCTTGTTTTGACGCGTCAGCTCGATGGACTGGAAATTCTTGAGGCTCAATTCTCGAGGCAATTCCATGATGCTGATCACAACCAGATTTGGAAATGTGGGTTGCAGGAATCGATAAAGAGGCAAGCGAATTTGTGGGCTACACACCAATACTGGATGCAGACCGCTTGCTGTCATTTGCTGGATACCTAAGGAAAATGCTTCGATAAGTTGAATGGCAATCCTAGGCTCCAGTACTAAAGTCAATTCATTGGCGGTCTTGCGTATCCCTTCGCTGATTTGCCTTTCCAGTGAGGATTCCAGAGACAGGGTGTGCAGCAGTCCATCTTCACCCAAGTATGGTTTAGCAATGGATTTGGATAGCGCCAAGCGAGCATGTTCGGATAGTTCGTCAGGGTTCTTGGTGTGTGGAGCCAAATCACTAATCCGTTCCAGTATTTCAGCCAGGTTTCGGATGGACAACCCCTCGGAGAGCAGATTCTGAAGGATTCGATGCACTTGACCAATGCCAAGTTGACCTGGAATGAGTTCGTTAATCACCGCTGAATGGGAGGTTTTGAGATGATCGATTAAATGCTGCACATCCTGTCGTGAGAGGATGTCTGCAGCGTGCTGCTTGATGGTTTCTGAAAGATGGGTGATCAGGACTGTCGTGGCATCAACGACGGTAAAACCTTTCAGCTCAGCCTTCTTCTTTTCCACGGCGGTGACCCAGGTGGCTGGCAGTTGATAAACGGGTTCTGTGGTGCTGATTCCATCTAATACTTCTTTGCTGTCGCAAGCATTCATGGCCAGCCAGCGATCAGCGTAAACCTCACCTTTCGTGTGTTCCTCACCCTTAAGTAAAAGACGATACTCCTGGCCCTGGAGCTGCAGGTTGTCCTTGATCTTAATGGGAGGTATGAGCATGCCCATTTCCTTGACAAAATTCTTACGGATTCCCGTGACCCTTGCCAGAAGATCCCCATTCTTGGCCTTGTCTGCCAGGTGGACCAGAGCATATCCCAGCTCAACTTGGATGGGATCCAGCTTGAGGAGCTGTTCCATGGGTAATTCGACGCCTTCTTTGGTTTCGGCCTTGTTCTTTTTCTCTGATTTGGGCGTCTTCATGGAAGAGAGCAGTGTTGCCTGCCATTTGGGCAGTTTCCATGCCGCCAGGGCACTCAGGATCGACAGGGAACAAAACGGGGCGAATGGGAAACCCGGGATGAACATCATGAAAGCCAGCATGGCTGAAAGGATCCATAATGCCTTGAAGGAGAAAAAAAGTTGATGAGTCAATTCCTTGCCCAGGTTCTCTTTTGCTGTAGCCCTGGTGACCAGGATACCGGTCGC
>JALRAZ010000418.1 GCA_023257935.1 Verrucomicrobiota bacterium | reverse complement strand
AGAGGGCCAACTCAACACCACAGAGGGCATTCAACCAGCCGATCGAGCCAATATCCTCAAGCGCACCACTCAGACGTTCCAGGAGAATCTAAAACATGGCCCTTTTCAGGCAGCCATCCACACATGGGGCCAGGATGTCCTAAAGAAGAATCCGGGAACTCAGAGTGCAGCCATGCCTGCACCCAATTCAGGCAATACGATCCACCCATTGAGGGGAGCCCAAAGGTTTGCCAACAACGCTTCTCAGCGCCTGGGGGGTTATGATCACACACGATTTGAAATCAAAGGGTCGATTCAATGAAGCCGACCCATCTATCACTCACTCCTCGAAAGACCGAAGGTTCTCAACTCTTGAACCAAACATCTCACGGGGTAGTCGACAATAACCCAATGGGACAAAGCCTTCCCAAAGAGCCGCCCACACCGACCCGTCGAGGAAAGTTCGCGAAAAGCATCTTAGCGACATCTCTCATTGTATCTTTTTACCTGATTTATTGGAGCTTCGGTAAGGTCTCACCCATCTTGGATCGAGAAAGCCGTCTCAACGGTGAATTAACACGGCTCAATGACAGCGTGACAAGCATGGAGCTCTCGTTGGATCGCCAAGAACAGCAGCAGTTTGAAACGGCCTATACCAATGCGATGAATCGACTCTTTTCCACACCCCAAGCTCTTTCGCAATGGCGAGAGTCGATCAATCAATACGCAATGGAAAACAACATGACCCTTTCTCTTGAATCAGGACAGCCGCTTGACCGGGTTGTAGGCGGTCACCAAATCAAGGTCATTCCCGTAATCATGCATTCAAAATGGCAACAGTCAGGAAATGAATCTTCGACACCTCGCTATCGGTCAGTCCTTCAATTCCATCACTTCCTACTTCAAATGGAGCATCACACACGTATCAACGGAATCGAGGTAACAACCGAATCCGGTTTGATTAATCAGGTAACCACCCACCTGGAACTCTGGAGCAAGGAGGAATCATGAAATGGCTGCGTGAGCCCAAATTCGTCATCGTCCTAGTTGCCGTAGCGTCGTTGCTTTTGGCATTTGATTCAGGCTTGTTTTCTTCCGCCTCAAAAACTCCTGCGACAACAAAGGGATCAACAACTGGTAAACCTAAGCAGCTCAAAAAAGCCGATCCATCAATAAGTCACCCCCAAAAAACTCAAGCTGCATTACTCCCGAGCCAGGGTCGATTGGCTAACAAACAGGAAATCAAGGCCAACGCCCTTCAGTGGCTCACTCAAACACAAAGAGATCCTTTCCAAGAGCCGATTCTATCAAGCGGGATGGGGGGTGCTGACAAACATCTTTTCGTCAACGCCATTTGGCGGCAAACCGACAAGAGTCTTGCCCTCATCAACCAGCAATTGCTCACAACCGGTGATGAGATACTCGGATACACCATCCTGCGCATGGAAAACCAACGTGTCTGGGTCAAAGGCCCGCAAGGGGCAGAGGTCATTACCCTTGGAACCCTACCACAGACACCCGCTCCAACACCTAGCTCAATTGCACCAACACCCCTCGCACAGGGTGCACCCAAGACACTGCAATGAGAGGTCAGATTCCTGAAATCTATCAAAACTGCATTATGTTCACACCCACTACCATTGAATGGACTCTCGCCCTGAGTCTCGCTCTCACCGCACCCCATCATGTACTCGGGGAATCTCAGGATGTTTCGCCAGTGATCAAGGGGATGGAACACCCAGCCACCCCACTTTCGAACTCTGATCCGGCAGCCGAATCGCAAGGAGGCGTCCCACAGCTCTATTCCTTCGAAGCGCTGGGCATTGATCTTAAACAAGCCCTGGCGATGTTTGCCAAAGCTAACGGGCTCAACATTGTACCGGACCATGACGTCAGCGGTGTGGTCACCTTATCGGTGCAAAACCTGCCCCTTGAACGCATCATGCAGGCCTTGCTGGAGGCTTATGATTATTCCTGGCAAGAAACCGATGGTTTGATCCGCGTTCGATCGACTGAAACTCGCCTTTTTAAAGTGGACTATCTTCGCTTGAATCGCGTGGGAATGGGACAAAGTTCAGCCAACCTGACCGCATCGGGCCGCAGTGGGCAGGGATCCGGCGGTGGCGGTTCGAGCTCTCAGGGAGGCAGCAATGCCAATCAAGGAGGTTCAATCATCAACTTGACCCAGGAAAACCCGGTTGACTTTTGGGAAGAGCTTAAAAATGAACTCCTATCATTGCTCACCGAAACCGGCAAAGGCAGCATGGCCATCAATGAGACGGCGGGCATCATTCAAATACGCGATCGACCCTCAGCCTTGAATGCTGTGGCCCAGTACCTGGAGGAGGTTCATCAGTCGGCTTTGAGACAAGTCGACATCCAGGCTAAGCTCTACGATGTCACCCTCAATGATCAAAGTCAGTATGGGATCGACTGGCGGCACGGTTTCAGTGCAGCCAATGGGAGTGTCGCCCTGGCCGGAAGTCCGACTGTGGTCACGCCTTCCGGGATGGCTGGTGGAGCCTCAAGCACCTGGAGCGCCATGTTTTCCAATGCCAACACGGACATCGTCTTGCAAGCGCTCAAGCAACAAGGTGAGGTCAAGGTGATTTCACAGCCAAGATTACGCACCCTGAACAACCAAACAGCCCTGATCAAGGTGGGAACAGAAATGCCATTTTTCAACCAGACCACGACATACCTACCAGGCAACCTCAACAACAACGCGACTGCTTTCCAATCTGATCAAATCCAACTCATCACCGTCGGCACCATCCTTTATATCACCCCACAGATTGGGGAAGACGGAGTCATCACCATGGATTTGTCCCCGGTCATTACCAGTCTTGTCGACACACGCACCTCACCAAGCAAAACAACCACAGCTCCAGTCCTGGATATCAAACAGGCATCCACATTGGTGCGCGTTCCCAATGGATCCACCATTGTGATCGGCGGGCTCATCCAGGAATCCACGAGCGAAGATGTCAGGAAGGTCCCGCTACTGGGTGATGTCCCGGCATTAGGAGCCTTATTCAGGAGCAAACACACCTATGCCGAGCAGAAAGAATTGGTCATTTTCCTCACCCCGACCCTGGTTGAGTGAGCTCCAGCATTGGTTGGATATTTAAAGTCATGGGCCAAAGGTTGGAGGCAAACCACCAGTGAACCGGATGACCGACTCAGGCTCAAAACCCTTTTCCCGCTGGAACCGATAGCTCGATCAAAACCGGCCCAACCCATCGCCTTAGAGCACGGGCGTGGAGGTTTTCTTTCAGGGAGACACTCGATAGAACTGCATGCGCTGTGAGGCGTCTTCGGCAAAGGGGCTGGTCGCTCCCTCGATCATCTCCCACGGGCCCTGAATGCCTGTGGCCCTTTCCAGTTGCCCAGAAAACTCAATCACGATCTGGCCCCCATCACTCGTAATTGAGGTCAGAACCCCTCCGGCATTTGGGGCTGATCCAGGGCGAATGACCACGTCATCCACCCCACCCCACCCCCAGCCACCACTATGTGTGTCAATAAAATCCAGAGTGTAGAGTCCACCCTGGTTGATAAGAGGAGCCAATTCTGATGAACTCAGCAATATAGTTTCCCAAGATTGACTCCCGCTCTCTGAACGACCGTAAAAACTCAGGTATTGTCCGGAGGTAGCTTCGCGCAAGGCAACCCCGATAGCACCACTACCAGAGGAAAGTTCGGGTAGCCCATTCGCATTGACTTCCTCCAGATCGAACTGTGAATGCGCCCCTCCAATCAGGGAAAACGAAATCTCTGCATCGCCATACAGCGGAAACGGTGGTGAGCGCAGTAAAAGCGTGGCATGTGCCTGGTCCCGAGTGTTGGTGCCGCTGGGGTCCTCAAAAGGAACAGGCCCCAAGAATGCAGGATCACTGACTGGCGTTGGGGGCACAGAGTCACCTACTGCGGGATCATTGAGGCTGATCAAACCCAGCGATTGAGGACCGGTTTCTGAGACCCTTTCCTGAATCCATCCCTGGAGGGTTCCATCATCAAAATCATAGTGAAGGACTGGGGTACCTTCCTGAACGATGACATCATCCAATCCTGCCCAGCCCCACCCGCCATGGTGGGTATCGATGAAATCCAGGGTATAACGCTCTCCAAAAGTGACCACCTCACGCAAGACATCGGAATCCAGAATGATGGTTTCCCATGACTGACTGCCACTCTCGGTCCGTGCACTAAAAGTAAGGTAGCGACCGTCGCTAGCTTGGCGCAACGCCACCCCGATAACCCCGCCGCTACTGGACATTTCGGGAAGCCCCTCTGTATTGACCGCCTCCAGATCCATGCTTGAGTGGGCTCCACCGATCAGGGCGAAAGAAACACGGCCATTGGGATAAAGCACAAAGACCGGAGAACGTAGCACCAGGGTGGCATGGGATTGATCACGGGTGTTGGTGCCATCTTCAGCCTCAAAGGGAACAGGGCCCACAAAGGCTGGCGGATTCAAAGGAGTGGGTGGCACGGAATTTCCCACGACAGGATCTTGCAGATGAATCACACCTAGTTGATGCGGTCCGCCAACGACTTCAGAACCCCGCAAAACCTGCCATCCCTGCAGGGTGCCGTCATCAAAATCAAACCTAGTGGTAGGAACCCCCTGTGCAATGACCACATTATCCAGCCCTATCCAACCCCAGCCGCCATGATAGGTGTCAATCAAATCCAGGGTATAGGACTGCCCTGGTTCGATGAGAGATCCCAATGAACTGGCATCCAGCACGATCGTCTCCCATGCCTGACTACCGTCCTCAGATCGCCCATAAAAACTCAGGTAGGCACCCGTGGCTACATCCCTCAAAGCCACACCCATCGCACCAGCATTACTGGAGTTCTCAGGCAAACCGTTAGCGTTGATTTCCTCTAAATCGAGATTGGCTTTGGCCCCTCCAATGAGAGCAAATGAAATGCGTCCATTCTGCCCCATGGTGAAGGCTGGGGACCGGTAGACCAGGCTTTGGTGTGCCTGATCTCGAGTATTGGTCCCATCTTCGGCTTCAAAAGGCACAGGACCTACAAAGACATTCCCTGTGGCCGGCACAGGAGGCACAGAATTACCCACAGGCGCATCCAAAGTATTGATAAGTCCCAATCTTTCTGGCCCCCCTTCGAGACTGGAAGAAAAGGTCGATTGCCATGAATCGGCATCTTCTCCATCAAAATCAAAATGGGTCGTTTTACCAGCATCGCCCTGGTCTGCTAGTTGAAGTGTCAAGGTAGGCCCTGCCTCCCCATCGGCAAAATCAATCCCCACCACGGCATTGTCATCCAAAGTCTTACCGTAAAAAACAAAGGTCACAAACCCATCGCCTTCATTCAAAGCAAGATTCAAGGCGTCCACTAATTCCTGATCAGAGTCACCAGCAGCACTTTGTATGACAGCACGCTTAGCTGTGGATACCCCAGGAGCCGATTCAAAATCCATAAGCACCTCTCCCTGCCAGGCAGCCCGACGCGTGTTGGGGCGCACCATTATACTGGGTGAAGTGGACGTCATGGCACCATACCGTTTACTAGCCTCCTCAAGGGTCAGGGTTTCTGGGTCCCAATCCGAGGGCACCTTCATCAAGGCAACAAAAAGAGACTGATCATCCACCTCCGTGTTCAAATCAAACACATCAAGTGCGGCACTTGTAATGACCGCACCCTCGGGCAGGTTTGCGGCGAGATCAAAGCCCACATAGGACAATGCCTCCTGGATAATCGGAAGGGTTTGCTCGGCATAGGGACTAGGGTATAGATCCACCGTGAGACATGTGGGACACAAGGCATCGACAACCGCGGTGCGTGAGGCTTCCTGGGAAATGGTCAATTGTGCTCGAACCCGATCCTCAGGGAACAGAATCAAGGCAGTAGCCAGAAACAAGAAGAGACGACTGGATAGCATGGTGATGAAAGCTGTCTTAATGGTTTGTTGAGAGGGTTTACAGTAAGTCACAGGTAGCTGATACTGCAAATCACATTTTAGGAGGTCCCAGTTGGATCATGGATAGGATGCCGTGTGCTTCGTGACCGCATCGAGCCAAATGATCTTCTCTCCATTGGCATCAGCAACCAATACCCATTGACTCCTGCCAGTTTAAAGCGTGATCATCAGTGCCATGCACCACCTAGTCTTATTATTACTATGTAGTTGCCTGTTAGCAGATTCGAGTGATCAGCTACCGACACTACCTAGTCCTGATCAGGTCGACATCCCCGAAAACATCCCTTTCATTGTGCCAAGCCCTGATAGCCTACCTGGGGTGGTGGTGGACAACACCCAAGCCACGTTTGTAGGGATATGGCAGCACAGCATCCACACCCCACCCTTTGTAGGCAAAGGTTACGTGCATGACATGAAGGAGAAAAAAGGACAGAAATCAGCGACTTTCACCCCTCACCTACCCATTCAGGGAATGTATGAGGTTCGTCTGGCACACAACTCGAATATCCGACGGGCTGACAACGTACCCCTAACCATCAAACATGCCAAAGGTGTCTCCTGGATGTGGATCAACCAAAGCGATCCAGCTCCTATCGATAAGTTATTTCGATCATTGGGTATTTTTGAATTCAAGCAGGGCGATGAGGGCTCAGTCACCATTTTGACCCAAGGCACGCCAGGCAAGTATGTCATTGTGGATGCCGTACAGTTCATCCCAAGCCAACAGGAATAGTGATTGAAAGCGATGCTAACCGACCTGTGTTGACGGCGCACCCTGCCAAACTACCCAGACCACCATGGAACCAATCGCCTAGGTTTAGCTAAAACGGAGCGAAAGACATGGGGTGTCTATGGATGGTGCACGCTGCTGGGTTCGAACCAGC
>JALRAZ010000410.1 GCA_023257935.1 Verrucomicrobiota bacterium | reverse complement strand
GGGAGAATCAACCTCATCGGTGAGCATGTAGATTACAATGATGGTTGGGTGTTGCCCGCAGCCATTGATCGGCATCTTTGCCTGGCAGCCTCTAGCCTTGATAGTCCGGTGGTAAGGCTGCATTCGGAACAACAGGACCTGCCCGTGGACTTTTCATTGCATGAGCCGTGGGCTCCATCCAGATCATGGACTGATTATCTGATTGGAGTATTGAAGGCTTTTCTGGACCGAGGTGCTCGTGGCTCCGGGTTGGCCTTGAGCGTGGCCTCGGACATTCCACTGGGTGCCGGGCTCAGTAGCAGCGCCGCACTTGAATTGGCTGTAGCCACGCTAGCTGAGAAAACCTGGTCTTACCCTCTTGAGCCTATGGACAAGGCATTGCTATGTCAGAAGGTCGAGGCTGAATTTGTCGGCATGCCATGCGGGATCATGGATCAGGCTATTGTCGCCCTAGCAAAAGCCAATCATTTCCTGCTTCTGGACTGCCAGCGTTTGACGTGGAGGCATGTGCCCGCTGCTCCCTCGTTCCCTTCATTGCTGATCCTGGACACCCAAGTGAGTCATGCGCTTGTCGACGGAGCCTACGCCAAAAGGAGGGAGCAATGCGATGCTTCACTCAGGGCCTTAAATCAATCTTCATGGCGGGATGTCGGCACTTTGAGTGAATCCGAGATCATGGCCTTGCCACATCCCAGTCGTGCGCGTCACGTCCTTTCTGAAATGCAGCGTACCCTAGAGGCGGTTGAATGCCTTCAAAATGGCTCATGGCATCGACTTGGGCAATTACTGCATGCCAGTCACGTTTCCCTGAGAGACGATTTCCAGGTCTCGTGTAGCGAATTGGACTGGTTGGTCGACGCCCTGCAAAACTTGGGTCAGGCCAGAGGCGTCTGGGGGGCTCGCATGACGGGAGGAGGCTTTGGGGGCTGCGTTGTCGCTTTGGTTGAACCAGAAAGCATCGATCCCATCATGCCTCAACTGAGCCAGGACTATACGGCTCGATTTGGCCATGACTTCTCCTGGTTCGTGAGTCAAGCCGCCCAGGCATGCCGGGTAATCCCTTACAGGAATGGTTGAGGTATGGTTCAAACTCTGCCCATGTAAGCAGGAGGGACTGCTTAGCTGCTTGCCAGGGATCCAGTATGGGCATGATGGCATGCAGCCCGAGCCAAAAAGCTGAGCCGCCAATAGGGCCCAACCGCAGAAAGCCCAATCGTTACTTTGGGTCGAGGTTTTGTTTGAGGTCTTCAGGGGTCACAAAGGAAACCACGCCCTCAGGAGGGACCTCCACTCCGGCAATCCAGAGCAAGGCATTGAGCACCACCTTACGGAATGATGGGTTACCCCAGTTGACATGTCGGTGACCTCCGGTAAAACCAAAACCTCGTCCACCGTCGGGTCGCTCCCTGACCCACATCATGACCTCTGAACGACCTTGCTGTGCCACAATGTGAGGGTAAGGACCCTTTGGCCAGACGTAGGGCCCTTGGCGCACCTTCTCTGAAGGTGTGGCACTCAGTATCGGAGTGACCCCTGCCATGTCTTCGCGAAATCTCATGTTGAAATACCACTCATCTAGCACTTTGAAGGGTTTCACACCGCGAGTGACAGGATGGGAGGGGAATGTCGTGAAGTCAGGTTCCCACATGGGGTTGACGCTAAACTGGTGCTCATAGTGTCCTCCAATCCACTCCTTCAAAGCTTTCCCAGGATCCCCCACCGGAACCTCCACACCATAGTGAGCGCATCCAATGCCCACGCCCTTGGCTGCCAGCCGGTCAAGGGTCTTCATACGCTCTTGCTGAATGGCTGGATGCCCCTGTCCCCCATCAGCGTAGATCAGGATGGCGTCGGCATGCTCCAGCACGGACTCGTCCTTGGGCCATCCCATGGAGTGAACCTGCACTTGGACTCCGGGTACATTGGCCAGACATTTTTGAAGCAGGAGGCAGCCTGCATTGAATTCATGGTCACCAGGCCCATGACTTGGCTTGCCGGCCAGCAGGATGATTTGCTTGTCCTGAGCCAAAAGGCTTGTGCCAAGGAGTGAGCACAGGGCGAATGTTAGAAATCGAGAGAGCATGGACGGATTCATGGATTGGCCCGAACCGGGCTAATGTAAGATTCATTTTTGCGGGCATCTCGCAGGATATCCAATGGCAGACGCCCTCTTTTTTCATCCAGGTTACTTAAGATCAACTGATCGTCTAGCGGGCAATCCACGCCTTGGGTGGGCACTTCGGCTCCAGCCAGCCAGAGTATCGCGTTGAGGATGACCTTGCGGAAGTCAGGTTGCCTCCAGTTGAGGTGGTTGTGAAGGCCCGTAAAGCCAAAGCCCCTGCCACCATTTGGGCGTTCGTAGGCCCAGGCAACATGCTGCGGGAGTCCTTTGGCTACCGCTTCTCTTACGGCTGGATTCCCGCTGTGAGGACCATCGCCGCGCTCCATGGTCTCCGGAGGTGCCACGGCTGACAGAATCGGGGTCACACCTTGCATGCCTTCGGGGAAGCGCATGTGGAAATACCACTCATCATTGACGGCAAAGGGTTTGACGCCTCGGCTGATAGGATGATCAGGAAAAGACTTAAACTCTGCAGTCCAATGAGGGTTAACCGACCAGTGGGTCTCGAAGTAGCCTCCCATCCAATCCAGGAAGGCTTGCCCACCTTTTTCTTTAGGGACCTCCACACCATAGTGCAGGCAGCCAAACCCAGCGCCTTGGTCCATGAGGGGCTTAAGCTGTTCCAGTCGGCCTTCTTGGATAGCCAGATGCGCGTTACCGCCCGTACAAAAAATAACCACTGCATCGGCCCCCTCAAGCACCCCTGGATCCTCAGGCCATCCGCCTGTCTGAACCAGTATATCCACACCTTGGATTCCCTGCAGACAGTGTTCGATCAGCAGGCAGCCCGCTTTGTGTTCGTGTTGAAGCACCCCATGGCTCGGTGGCCCGGCAATGAGCACAATCTTCTTATTGGCTGCCTGCGCGCTGAGAGGTGCCAAGTGTGTCAGACACAGAGCCACTGTCAGGCTAGTCAGTGCAAGCAGACCCTTGGTGACCAATTTGGTATACATAACTTAATGGACGCTGATCAGTCAGCCAGTTCGCGCAAGTGAATGTCTTTGAACTGAACTGTCATGGGTGGGCCGGCATGCAGCTGGAGGGCCAGGATGCCTGAATCAGTACGGTGAGCCGCATCATTGTCTACCACGATTGCGGTGACCCTGCCATTGATCATGTGAACGAAACGGTTGCCATCGGCTATAATGTGATAATCGTTCCAGTCCTCCTTTTTGATTTCTGCCTGGATGCCAGCAGATTCTCCGAGGGATCCCAACACGACTACCTTGTGCTTGTCGCCGTTGGGTTCGATCGAAGTGAGCTGACCTCGTTGAGCCAAGATCCCACGACCTTTCTCCTCATAAAGGATACCTGAGTAGGTATTGCCCGCTTCAAAATCGCCCTGGTAACCACCCACAACCCAGTTGCCAAGGTCCTTGCTCCGGTATTGGATGCCCGAATTGCCCCCGATGATTTTGTATTTCAGTTTGAGTTCAAAATTAGCCAGAGTCCCGCCTCGCCAAAGAATGAATGTGTTGCCTCGGGTTGGCTTCTCTTGGGTGGTTTGGCCTGTGATGGCACCATCCTTAACCGACCAGAAATCGGGATTCCCATCCCAGTGAGTGAGGTCTTTACCATTGAAGATGGCTTCGAAGCCGTCGTTCTCTGCTCCCTGAGCCTGAATGCCGATGCAGGCAGCCAGTGACAGGATCCACGTGATGTATTGCTTGGTTTTCATTGGGAGGAAAAAAGGGCCGGATGAATCCGGCCCAAATGGTGTTTGATGGTTAATTATTTAAGGTGCTTCTTGAGAAACTTGACACCCTTGACGGCGATTTCGTCCCTTGTGGGTTCCATGCGTCTCCAAATGGCCGCTGCCTTGGCGATGACTTTGACGTCGGTGGTGAAAGATTCAATGACCACATCTCCCTTGTAGCGGATGCGCTTCAGGGCGGCGGCAATGGGTTTCCAGTCAATGTGATCGTTCCCGGGAGTGCCTCGATCGCTGCCGCAGGCATGAAAATGGCCCAGTTGTTTGCCTGCCTTGATGATGGCTTTGGCTTGGTCCTTTTCCTCGATGTTCATGTGAAAGGTGTCCAGATGCAATTTCAAGGCCTTGCTGCCGACATCCTTGATCATCTTGAGACCCTGATCGCAGGTGTTGATGAAGTCGGTCTCAAAGCGATTGAGAGGTTCGAGGCAGATGACCCGGCCTCGAGCTTCAGCGTAGGCTGCCAGTTGCTTCAGGTTTTTGACGACGGTTTTCCATTGAGCGGCATATTCCTTCGCTGGCACCGCATCGGCTCGTCCAACGGCTGAATAAACTGGGCCAATGAGGGACGGGCAATCCAGGACAACCATCTGATCAATCAGCGCCTTCATGTAGGCAAGCCCTTCCTTTTGTTGCTTGGCATTACCTCTTAAGTCGCGGTCAGGAGACATGCAGGCACAGACCGATCCACAAGCCAGTCCGTTGCGGTCGAGTGCTGCCTTGACGGTCTCGGGTTTGATGTGTGAAGGGTCCTCGACCGGGATCTCAATGGTATCAAAACCCCATTTCTTGAACTTTGGAAAAAGCGAGGTGCTGCGTGTGGTGAAAGGTGAAGTAAACAGAAAGGTGTTGATGCCGAATCTCATAACGAATGGGTTTTCGATAGGAATTTATAAGTTTGGGTTGTGGGCTAACAAGCTTTTTGTCCAAGAGTCTCAAGGATTGTCTGCACCCGATGATGGAAGGTGTGCTTGGCCAGAACATGCTCACGGGCTTTCAAAGCCATTTCCTCAGCGCGGTAGGGATCATACATCAGTGAGCGAAATACCAGTGGCACCTCATCCCAGTCCCGGTAGACAGTCAACTCCTCGTAAGGATCAAATACCAATTCAAGATCTGGAACCCATTTGGTGAGGATGAGGTTCTGGCAGGCGGCTACCTCAAAGACGCGAAAGTTCACCCCATTCATGGTTCTGGGTTTACGGGGGAGATTCAGCGCCAGAGCAGGGGATTGATAAAGTTGGTTAAGTGCTGCTGAATCCAAGGGACTTGCGCGGAGTCGTTTCCACCATGAATCCACCTGAGGGCCATGCCATTGGATGGGGAGCCCACGCAATCGCAACCGCTGTAGGGTTTTGAGGCGGCCCTGACTCAGGGTGCCTGCAAAAACAATCTTGTTCTCCCTGGTTTGGATACCACTGGGCTTGAATCGATCGGTATTAGCGGCCAGAGGGAGGTATTTCAGTCGAGGCAAATCTTCCTTTTGATACTTCTCCAAGAGCATTTGCATGGCCGAGTCGGCATAAAACACCGTGTCAAAGAGCGAGACACCCTTCCATGAGGTTCGACGACAATCGCTGAACCAAGCCAGTCGCAATGGCGGGCGATTCAAATCTCGTTCGATGGCCGTGAGGAAGGCGGCATCCATGCCATAGGGATCGAGGAAGAGGATGATCTGCGGTGCGAAGCCGCTTACCTTATCCCGGACTCGTTTGGCGACGGGTTCGTCAGCCGATAGCTTCAGGTAGCTGTGGCGATAAAATTGCCAGGTTTCTTCTAGCCCCGAGGGTCTGAGTGCAAGCGCCTCGACCTGAGCCCCAACTTTCTTGAATGCTTCGGCCAGATCACTGGCCCATGAACCTGCACGCTGGTCTCCAATCAGCAAGATGCGTCGGCTGCACGCCAAGACCTTTGAAGATGCTTGGTCTTCAGGTCGCGTGGCCGAGTTGGACTGGGCAGATGTCATGGCTCAAGAGCATGATCTCAGCGACATGCGATTGACAATCGGATTATGCTCGAGGGTGACTTTCCTGGTAAACCTCCCTAAGCCTGTCTGTCGATAAGTGGGTATATATTTGAGTCGTTACAAGGTGAGCGTGTCCGAGTAATTCCTGAACACTACGCAGATCAGCCCCGGCGTTTATGAGGTGGGTAGCAAAGCTGTGCCTTAGCTTGTGGGGAGTGAGATTAGGATCTAGTCCAGCTGCGACAAGGTAGGCCTTGAGGCGCCCCTGAATCAGTCTGGGGTAGAGTGGTGTGTGGGTTTTTGCCTGAGCCATGAAGACCGGCAGATCCGCCTGCCTTGGATGCTCGATTAAGTCCCAATAGCGTCCAATGCTCTCTAGTGCTGGTCTACCGACTGGGCAGAGGCGCTCCTTGTTGCCTTTGCCGATGACCTTGATCAGTTGTGTTTCCCAAAGCACATCCTGAAAGCGTAGCCCGCAGAGTTCGCTGACACGCATACCACAGGAATAGAAGGTTTCCAGGACGGCGGTATCTCTCAGATAGGCCTCTGGAGATCCTGGTTGCTTGAGGGTTTCCAACCGCTGTTGCCACACCTTAGCCGGGGCCTCGAGTAGGGCCAGGATTTGATCCTGAGTCAGGAAGGTCGGGAGGCGTTTGGCCTTTTTGGGGAGGAGGATATCTCGGATGGGAGTCTCGCTGACCACACCCTGCCGAATGAGGTGTTTATAAAATGTGCGCAAGGCACTGAAATGAATCTGAGTGGAACTTCGGCTGTACTTTTCTCTGCCCAGGAAGCGCAGGTAACTCCGAAAAACCATGCGTTCAAGTTGAGACCATTGGGGAGGGCATCCATGAGTTTGCCGATGCCAAGCATCAAAATGATTCAGCGCCTGAGCATAATTGCGGATGGTGTTTTTTGAGGCCATCCGCACGTTGGCCAACTCGTCTAAAAAGCCCTTCAGTAGTGAGGGGGTAGGGGACTCCTTGTCTTGGGTGATTGAGTCCTTCACGCGGGCAATGCGGTAGACTTAGGAATCACCTTCTCGGGGTGCAAACTCAAAGCCCACCTTGCCCTTGGGTTCAAGGATGAGGGCTGCCTCAAAGGGGAATCCTCTGCGCGAGACGAATCCCTTGAGAAAATCCGTGCGGCCATTTTTAAGCAGCTTGCGAACCTGATCTGTATCCACTGGCTGTTTCAATACCTCTTTTCCAGTCTTGAACTTGCATGGCTTTTCCTCCTTCTGAGATCCCTCGCAAAGGTAGTCGGTTTCACTTTGGAACACATTGCCACCACATCTGGGGCAAGTTCCCAGAGACTCCTGCCCGCTGAAGTCGAGCTTCACCTCTGGAGCTGCATCGCCCTTCTTGGCGCTTGATTTTTTCTTGCTTGCTCGTGGCTGAAACTCAAACCCCACCTTCCCATCCTTAATCTGAAGGAAAGCATCGAAAGCCCTGCCTGTTCGGTTGGAAACGAATTTGTTGATCAGATCTGATTTCCCATCGGCCAGGAGTTTCCTCACCTGAGTTGGTTCGATTTCTCTTTGAAGGATGATTTTGCCCGTCTTGAAATCGCAGTCCTTCTTTTCTCCCCGAGTGCGCTCGCAAATGTAATGCATGCCCTCTTCATAAACCCCGGACTGACACTTCGGGCAGGATCCCAGACGCTCCTTGCCTGTCACATCCAAAGGTTCTTGCTGTGCATCCTCATCCTTGCCTTGGTCCCCAAAATCAAATTCTAGTTTTTTTTCATCGTTGAGTTTGATGATGGCAGCAAAGGGCCAACCCTGCTTGCTGCGAAAACCTTGGAGGGGGCCGATACTTCCCT
Organism: Verrucomicrobiota bacterium; assembly: GCA_023257935.1. GTDB lineage: Bacteria > Verrucomicrobiota > Verrucomicrobiia > Limisphaerales > AAA164-E04 > UBA7971. The sequence goes on along the minus strand of JALRAZ010000410.1, from coordinate 23,075 downwards.
TTTCAAGGATGGTTTCCATTTCCTCGAGCTCAAACTGACGTCCCGATAGGATTTTCCAAACAGAGAAATCGCAGGCCTTGCACTGGTAAGTCTTGTAGGTCTCTTTGACCTCTTGGCCACATTTGGGGCATGGGGTGGTCAGCACCCCAAAATCTCCTGGTACCGTGTCGCTATCGAAGGACTTGGCACGATCTACCATTTTTCGAGTCATCGACTCGATCTCACTCATGAAGCTGGCACGATCCAATTTGCCCTGTTCCATCAACTTGAGCTTGTATTCCCAATTGCCTGTGAGCTCTGGCGAGCAAAGTTCCGGAATGTCGAGCCCTCGCAGGAGGGTGATCAGGCTGAAGGCCTTGGCTGTGGGCTGCAGCTCGCGCTGTTGACGCAAGACGTACTTTTCCTTGATGAGGTTCTCGATGATCGAAGCCCTTGTGGCCGGTGTGCCTAGACCCTTTGCGGTCATGGCTGCTCGCAGCTCTTCGTCATCAACCAGCTTACCCGCCCCTTCCATAGCCGATAGGAGCGTGGCTTCAGAAAACCTGGGCAGAGGTTTGGTTTGATTCTCCACTAGTTCCACATCCATCGTCTTGACCTCTTCGCCGTTTTCTACCGGCGCGAGGTTTTCGGTATCCTTTCCTGCCGATTCCTTGCCATAAACCTCTAGCCAGCCTGGATGGACGAGGACCTTGCCCTCAGTTTTGAAAGCCTCGGTGAGAACGCGTGTGATGCGGGTTGTGATACGATATTCGGCAGCCGGGTAAAAAACGGCCAGAAATCGCCTCACCACCATGTCATAAATTTTCTGCTCCTCTTCACTGAGTTTCTTTTTGGGGCCCAGTTGAGTTGGGATAATAGCGAAATGGTCGGAAATTTTGGCGTTGTTGAAAATACGTTTGTTGGGAGCCACCCAGCCTTCTACCTGAATTTTTCTCGCAGCCGAGTCGTAGCTTGAGCCCTCAAAAGCCTTGAGCGTTTCCCGCACCGTTGGCAGATAATCCTCTGGTAGAGCCCTTGAATCAGTTCGTGGATAGGTGAGCATCTTATGACGCTCATAAAGAGCCTGTGCCAGCTGAAGCGTGCGCCCGGCCGGATAGCCAAAGCGACTATTGGCTTCTCGCTGAAGGCTCGTCAGATCATAGAGTAAAGGAGAGAGCTGCTTGCTTGGCTTGCTTTCCTCAGTGACAATGCCAGGTTGATCGAGGCATTTCTCCCTAATTTCGATCGCCTTCTCCTTGGCCCAGATTCTCTCTGCCCTAAGATCAGGATCGCCTTCTTTTTCACGCTTATCAAAGCCCTCATCAAGCCAGCGTCCTTGGTAATCGCCTCCTTGAGCCCGAAATGTAGCGTGCAGTTCCCAGTAATCCCTGGGTTTGAATCGTTTGATCTTCTGTTCGCGGTCTACCAGGATGGTCAAAGTTGGGGTTTGAACTCTTCCTACTGTGGTCAGGAAGAAACCACCAGACTTGGAATTGAAGGCTGTCATGGCACGCGTGCCATTGATACCCACCAGCCAGTCAGACTCGGATCGACAGACCGCAGCGTCTGCCAATGGCAGCATGGCCTCATCAGATCTCAATCGTTTAAATCCGTCACGGATGGACTGGGCTGTCATGGACTGCAACCAAAGCCGTTTGATCGGCTTCTTGGTCTTGGCATCGTCCACGATGTGCCGGAATATTAACTCGCCCTCCCTCCCTGCATCACAGCCGTTTATCAACGAGTCGACATCCTTACGTTTGATCAGGCGCTTGATGAGTTTGAGCTTGGATTCAGCCTTACTGATCGGTTTGAGAGCAAAATGGGGCGGGATGACTGGAAGGTGTGCGAAGGTCCATTTTCCGCGCTTCACTTCCGCTTCGGGAGGGATCGTCAGCTCAAGCAAGTGGCCGACCGCAGAGGCGATCACGAACGAGTCGTTTTCAAAATAATCGTCCTTTTTTTCAAAACCACCCAGCGCTCGACTGATATCCAGTGCGACAGAAGGCTTCTCGGCTATGACCAGTGCTTTGCCCATGAGGTTGTCGCAATCGTTAACAATCGAGTAGCAAGCGGTGCAAGTGTTTTCTTGGAAATTTGTCAACGACTCCTCCAAGATAATGGCCCTGGCGAGCCGAAACCTTGATCTCACAAGCAATCCCCTGGGTTTTAGCTTGCCCTATGCATCGAGGGACGCATCCTTGGCTTCTGTGGGGAGGTTTCATGGCTTGGATCACCACCCATACTTGAGTGGGTTGCAGGTCTAAATAACAAGGTAAAATATTCTCCTCTAATTGTTTATGAATACAATTATCCTCAAGATTATCATAGCTGTTGGCTTTGGTTTGCTGATGGTTGCCCTCCTGTGAAGCTGTCCCAATCCAAGCTCCTGCATCGCCACGATATCTCGCTGGCTTGGATTTTTGCCCTGATGTGCTATGCCGGGCATCTCGGATTCCAAGCGATACTCCCTTCTTCTGGTTGGCTGCGATCCTACTGGAGTGATTTTTGGATGATGCCTTGTGCCTTGCCTCCAGTTCTATGGTTGCATGGCCGTCTGGGCATAAGGCCCAGGGGGATGCGCCCGACTCCCTCTGAAATCATAGGTCACCTTGTCTTGTGGTCATTCCTTGCCGAGGGGGTGGCGCCTCTGATTCTGGATCGCTCCACCCGAGATCCATGGGACCTGCTTGCCTACGCACTCGGAGCCGTGTTGCTGTGGTTGAACCATCAATGCAAGGGAAAGGATTGCTTCCCCTATGAACGCTTCCGGGTTTGATTGCCTGGCCCGTTCGTATCGCGCCCTCGAGTTTATCCTGGCAGGCTCGATGATGCAGCGGGCCAGGACCGCTCATTTAGCTTCCCTGGCAGGCCCTGTCGGGCGGGTGCTGATGTTGGGGGAGGGGCCTGGCCGCTTGCTGGAAAGGGTGTTGCAAGATTTCCCAGATGCAGTGGTGACGGTGGTGGATCAAAGTGCCGTCATGCTTCAACAAGCAAGGCGAAGGCTTGGAAGTTTTCCCGAGGTTCTGGATCGTGTTGAGTGGATCCAGGTCGATCTGAGGCATTGGGTGTTTCCCGTTCATCGCTACGATTTGGTATCGACCCCTTTTTTTCTGGATTGCTTCAGACAAGACGAGCTGGAAACGCTTGTTCCTCAGATTACAAGGTCCTTGAAACCGGGTGCTTACTGGTTGCTTGCCGACTTTCAGATCCCTGTAAACCCTGCCTGGCAGCGGTGGCGAGCTACCTTGTTGCACCACGCGATGTATGCCTTTTTCAGAAGGGTAACTGGGCTTTCGGCCAGTCACTGGGTTGATCCAGACATCCTTTTGACACGGGCTCGAATGAAGCGCACACGCCGTCAACTCTTCGGAGCTGGTTTGATCCGATCTGACTGCTGGGTTAGGGATGGGTGCTGAGCCATGCGCTCTGATTGCTCCCACTCAGGGAACCATGGTCTATACCGAACCGCTCAAGCCCCAAGAGACTCAAATCTAGCCCGAAGGTAGTGTTGATGCACGGCTGGGTCGGTTGCTCTGCCTGTGGCCAGGGTCATGAGCTGATTGGGGTCGTGTAGGCGACCATGGCGGTGCACATGGTTCTGCAGCCATCCAAGCAAGGGAGCATAGCTCTTTTGCTCGATTCGATTCAGAGAAGGGCCGATGTGCGCTCTGGCCGCTTCAAAGAGTTGCGCAGAGTTGAGGTTGCCCAGGGTGTAGGTGGGGAAATAGCCAAAACCTCCCATGCTCCAATGAATATCTTGCAAACACCCATGGGCATCGTCCGGGACCTCCAGACCAAACATGGCCTTGAATCGCTGATTCCACTGACTTGGGATCTCTGCCACTTCCATCTCACCAGCAATCAAGGCCTTTTCCATTTCATAGCGGAGGATAATGTGCAGATCGTAGGTGACTTCGTCGGCTTCCACTCGAATCAGTGAAGGGCTGACTCGGTTGACAGCCAGGGCAATCTGCTGGGGTGTGAGGGCTTTGAGCGTGGGCAGATGCCGACAGGCCTCCTGATGCCAGTCTTCCCAAAATTCAGGGGCTCGGCCGACCTTGTTTTCCCACAGCCTGGATTGGGATTCATGGATGCCCAGGGACACCGACTCGGCCAGAGGCGTCCCGACATGGCGCGTATCCAGGCCCTGCTCGTAAAGACCATGACCGACCTCGTGCAAAACGCTGTAGAGTGAAACGGTAAAATCACGCACATCATAACGTGTTGTCAGGCGTATGTCCTGGGGCCCGAGGTCCGTGCAGAAGGGATGGATTGTGGCATCAATGCGACCTGCTTCCATGTCAAATCCCGTCGCGCGTGCCACCGACTCGTTCAGAGCGATTTGTCCCTCAATCGGATAGTCGCCACTGAGAAAGTTTGCGCTCACCGAGGCGGTCCTCTCCATGGCGGTGGGCAGAAAGGAAACGATGAATGCCTTGAGAGAGTCCAATACAGGATCGAGCTGGGCACAGGTGATACCAGGCTCGTAAACGTCCATCAGGGCATCGTAGGGATGCTCCTGATAGCCATAGTGGTTGGCTTTTTCCCGGCATAGCCTGATCAGCTCACTGAGATCTTGCTCAAAGAGGTTGAATTGATTCCTCTTTCTCGCAGCTGCCCAGCTGCTCTTGGCTAGCGAACATCGCTTTTCAAAGGTCTCAACAAAAGCTGTGGGCAACTTAACGGCCCTGTCCCTGTCTCGGCGCCAACAACGCAAATTTGCCTGCTCTTCTGCCGAAAGTTCGTCCAGCTCTGACTCGCAAGCGTGGATCAGATCCCCTACCTCGGATGAGGTCAGCCGTTGATGAGCCAGTCCGCTAAGGTAGGCTTGTTGCTCGGCTCGGTAAGCGACACCCTTGGCTGGAAGATAGGTTTCATGATCCCAATCCAGGAGGGCGATGGTTTTACTGAGGTAGTGGATTTGCTGGAATGCTCGAGCTAGTGATTGGAAGTGGTTCATGATGCTTCCTGGGTGGATGCGCTAAATGGGGTAGGTGGTTCCTAACGGGTCTGCTGCTTGCTTTGGCGCCATTTATCCAGTCCTACTGCAAGGATGATCACGATGCCGATGATGATTTCCTGCATGTAGGTTGGCCAATTCATCTGGCTGGACCCGCTCTTGAGTACGCCCATGATCAAGGCACCCAACATGGTTCCCATGATGCTACCGGATCCACCATTTAGGCTAGCACCACCAATCACCACCGCTGCGATGATCTCTAATTCGAGGCCAATCGCCACCGTTGGGTCTCCTTGGGTAAGACGGGAATATTGAAGCAACCCCGCAAGGCCAAAAAAGAAACCAGCGATGGTGTAGATCATGATCTTGGTCGATCGCACTCGCACACCGCATAGCCGAGCGGTGTCTTCGTTGGAGCCAATGGCAAAGAGATGTCTTCCAAACACTGCATAGCGCATGACAAAGGTCATGAGCACGGCCAGTATGATCGTGATCCAGACGCCGATGGGTAGGGGCCAAAAGTTTAGGGGCTGGACTGGCTCCATGATGCGGTTGAGCGGGTTTTCCGAGGGGTTGACGGTTTGGTTGTTAGCCAGCCACTTGGCCACCCCTCTGGCAATGCCCATCATCCCAAGTGTGACGATGAAGGGAACCATGCGAAACCCTGCCACGATGGTCCCGTTGATGGCGCCAATGAAGCCTCCTGCCAGGATCGTCAACAGGATGACTCCTGCTGGCGGTACTTCCTGGATCAGCAAGGTGGCTGCGACCACACTGCTCAGGGCTACCACGCTCCCGGCGCTCAGATCAATGCCCCCGCTGACGATGACCAGAGTCATTCCCAGCGCCCCAGTGGCAACGATAGCTGTCTGGGTGAGGATCATCTTGGCATTGCCACCGGTGAAGAATACCGGTCTCAGATCGGCACTGAGGGAGAAGAGTCCAACGACCAATAATAGGCCAAAAAGAGGTCCGAAGGCGTTGATGAAATCCTTCCATCGAAAGGATTGTTTTGTCTTAGATGTCATGAAGTCAAAGAGTGTTTCCGGGGTCGGGAACTTGAGGACCCTCCTTGGCCCCATCGTGAGCCTGGTCCTGACCAACGGCGACCTCGATTAATTCGGTTTCTGTCCACTGGCTTGCGGGTCGACATGCTCTGATTTGCCCACGAGACATGACCCCAATGGTGTCGCATACTCCTAGCAGCTCAGGCAGGTAGGAACTGACAAACACAATGGCTTTGCCTTGTTGAGCCAGCTCAGCCACTAATTGGTAAATCTGCGATTTGCTGCCAATGTCTATCCCCCGAGTGGGTTCATCCAGCAACAGGATGTCGGCCTGGTGATGCAGCAGTCTTGCAATAGCTATTTTCTGCTGATTGCCCCCTGAAAGTTCTCCCACATGTTGAGTGGCTCCGCGGGCTTTGACATGCAGCTTTTCGATCCAATGTTGGGCTGAATCCAGTTGTTTGCCTCGCGAAATGAAACCCGCCTTAGTAAAGGGTTTGAAATGGGTGAGGGTGAGATTGTCGGCAAGGTCCCGGTTGAGCAACAACCCTTCTTCCTTGCGGTTTTCACTCAGGAGGCCCATTCCCTGAGCCAGTCGCTTACGGGGTGTTGCCTGGGTGCTTACTCGAGTCCCGATCCTCAACTCTCCCCCTTTGATGGGATCAAGCCCAAAACAGGCTCGAAGGGTTTCGGTGCGCCCTGCGCCCACCAGGCCAGCAATCCCATAGATTTCTCCACGGTGAATCTTCCATGAAGCCGAAAGGGGTTTGTCTTGGCCGCTGAGGTTTTCGATTTCAAAGATGGGTTCACCCAAGGTGGTCTGGCGTGCTGGGTAAATGTCTTTCATCTCCCGCCCCACCATCATTCGAATGATATGCTGCAGATCGGCCCCTTTCATGTCGCCACTACCGACCGATTCGCCGTCCCGAAGCACGGTATAGCGGTCGCTGATCTGCTGACACTCCTCAAGAAAGTGACTGATGTAAACCACGCTGACACCTGTTGTCCTGAGGCGGTTAATGACTGCAAAAAGATTTTCTACATCCACACGAGTGAGGCTGCTGGTGGGCTCGTCCATGATCAATACCTTGGGATGCCCAAGGAGCGCTCGTGCGATTTCGACGATTTGCTGCTGAGCAATACTCAGCTCTCCGACCGGCTGGTCTAGTGGCAGGTCGCCATGATCCAGACACTCCAGGGCATCGCGCGCCTGGCTTGCCTGGTGCCTGATTTGGCGCCATCCCCACCGACTGGGCTCCCTACCCAGTGTGATGTTTTCCATGACGGACAAATCAGGAGCCAGATTGAGCTCCTGATAAATCATCGCAATCCCCGCGCGACGGGCGTGTTCGGGGTTTTCCGGACGGAATGGCTGCCCCTCGAGCAAAATCTCGCCTCCATCGGGAGCATGCACCCCGCTGAGGATCTTCATCAGGGTACTCTTTCCAGCGCCATTTTCTCCGATGAGGGTATGCACCTCTCCCGGACCCACATGAAAACTCACCTGTTTCAGTGCCTGGGTAGCACCGAAGCGTTTATGGACTCCGCGCATCGCCAATCGGGAGCTTGGCTTGGTTTGCATGGTGCCGGCGTTCAGCAAGGTTTGCTACCCAATGAGGGCAAAACGAACCAATCAGAGAGTCTATTCTCCAAGGTAATCCTCAATAGGAGGGTTAAGCAATCGCTGGGATTCTGCCTCGTTCAGGTTGGATGGCGTGATCATGACCACACCGGTGTCGAGACGTTTCTCAACGGCTTGCCCGTCTAGTTGGGCCATCAAGGTTTTGACTCCTTCATAACCCATGCGCACTGGGTCCTGAACCACCAGGCCTTGAACGTCTCCACTCTCCATGTCCTTGATGGATTGGGAGCCGGCATCAAAGCCAATCATTTTGACGGCGCCACCCGCTCTGCCAATTTCACGCAGCGCCTTGGTCATGCCAATGGTCGAGTTTTCATTGACGCAGAAAATGCCCTGAACTTCCTGGCCAAATCGCTGCAACAGGTTCTGGGAAGCCTGATAGGCTGTCTCACGGGTTGGACCTGCGTATTGGTCGGAGGAAATCAGCTCAATCTCAGGGTGGGATTCTAAGGCCTTGAGGAAACCTTTTTCCCTGTTCTCAGTACTCGCCGAACCCACTGCATAACGAAGCAGGATCACCTTGCCCTTGCCTCCGAGTTGTTCGGCCATGAAATGCCCAGCCATTTCCCCTCCCTTGAGGTTGTCCGTAGCGACAAAGCTGACGTAACTCTCTGATTGAAGCCCTGAGTCAATCACGACCACCGGGATGCCGCTTTGCTGAGCATTCTCCACGGGTCTGACCAGTGCTTGAGCATCCAGCGGGGCCAGCACGATACCGTTGACCCTGCGGGTGGTGAAATTTTCCACCAGCTGAATTTGTTGGTCACGATCATCCTCTTTAAGTGGGCCTTTCCAGATGATTTCGACTTGCTTGCCGGCTTCATTCAATTCCTGTTCAGCCTTCTTGGCTCCAGCATGAATCGAACGCCAAAATTCATGGGTCGTTCCTTTGGGAATGACCGCGATTTTGACGGTGTCGTCCTCGATGTTGCTCGAGGAAGGGCCACAGGCGCTGATCAAGCAAGCGCACAGGCTGAGCCATAAAAGATGCCAACGGGATTGCATGGGCAAAATCATACGCAGCCTCACCCGCCGTTCAATGAATTTGTGAGCAAGGCCAGTTCTTGAGGCGTTGACAGCACCCCATCTCCTGATAACTCAGTAGGTGAGAGCTTGGGAACCTCGCCTGAGTGGCTTATTCGGCAGCGGCGTTGTTATCACGAATGGGTGAGAGTCTCAGGATCGCATCGGGCCCATTGGTCACGATATAGACAGCCCCATCTGGGCCACTGCAGACATCCCTCACGCGTCCAACCTGTTTGAGAATAATTTCCTGGTGCATCACCCGATCTGATTCAAGGTCCAGCAGACGCACTTCTTCGTATTTGAGAGCTGCTACCAGTAGCTTGCCGTTCCAACGCTCGAAGGCACTCTGGTGAACAAAATCTATCCCACAGACCGCGATGGAAGGCTTCCAGTAAAGAGCCGGCTGCTGCATGCCCTCGCGCCGCTGAAAATCTGAAACCGAAGCCCCATCGTAGTTCCTCCCGTAGGTGATGGCAGGCCATCCATAGTTGAGGCCACCTCGAATCAGATTGAGCTCATCACCGCCCATGGGGCCGTGTTCGGCTGCCCAAAGAGCCCCAGTGATGGGGCTGACTGCCAGCCCCTGTGGGTTACGGTTGCCTAAGGTGAAAAGGCTCGGAAGGGCTCCTTTTACCCCCACAAAGGGATTATCCTCAGGTAGGCTGCCATCCAGCTTGAGTCGGTGCACTTTGCCATTGGGGCGGCTCAGATCCTGAGCTTGCTCGGCCAGCCCCCTGTCGCCGATTGAAAACAGGACATGGCCCTTGTGATCAAACACGATGCGAGACCCGTAATGATGCCTTGTGCCCAGATACAGCTCTTCTGGTGCCTGATAGATGATGGATTGATCGGTCCATTGGTGTCCCTTCAGATGACCCCGGATGATGCGAGTCATGGCCAAGGGCTTGTCCTGACCGGCAGGCTGATGGGCATGACTGTAGGAGAGATAGATCCACGGCTCCTCGGTTGAGCTGTGATGGATAGAGACATCCAGCAGGCCGCCTTGGCCTTCAGCTAAAACCTCAGGAAGCCCTTTTATGGGTTGGGAGTCGAGCTTGCCTCCTGCCCAAAGCCTGAGTTGCCCTGACCGTTCGGTGATCAGGGCAGTGGAAGCATCCAGGAAGTCCATGGCCCAAGGTAGGTCGAGCCCTTCGGCTACGGTTTCTACCTTGACCTCGTAATCCAGCGTGTGAACCGAAGAGGGAATGGGGGGGCGGACAGCACCAGAAGCCTTTTCCGAAGCCATGATATAATCGATCACCCGGTTGATCTGCGCATCGGAGAGTGCCTGCTCAAATGCCGGCATAGAGAAGTCTGAAATACCATACTTGATGTTCCGAAAAATCGCGCTGCGACTGGAACCAAATTGCCACAGAGCGTCGGACAGGCTCTGGGCCAGCCCTCCCTGAAGCGCTGCACCATGACACTGGGCACAGGCCTGGTTGTAGAGATCGCTTCCGGTCAGGTCATCCTGAGCCTGGCTCCTTGGGTTTAAGGCCAGGAGACCTATCAGGGCTAGGATGCTCAGGTTGGAGAGCCGCCTAAGCTTGTTTTTTGAGGTCGGTTCGACGATGTGGCCGGATAGAGGGATGAATGGATTCATTGTGGGTCCAAGTGTTTGAATGGGTATTGTGCCGAAGGGGTGCGAGCCTGATCCATCAGTTTTTCCATGCTCAGCAACACTGTTGGGTATTTGGCCGCGAGATTGTTCTGTTCCGAAGGATCTGTCTCCAGGTCGTATAGTTCGGTTTGGAGGCCTTCCTTGAAGATATTCTGTCTGATGGCTTTCCATTTTCCACGCCTGAGTGCCTGTTGGCCGCCGTAGGCAGGGAATTCCCAGTAGAGGGAATCATGGGGGGTTTGATGCCCTTTGTTCAAGAGGGTGGGGGAGAGGTCGATGCCATCGAGGTTGGGCGGTATGGCCTCACCATGACCCGTCATAGTGAGCAGCGTTGGCATCAGATCCCAGAATGCTGCCGGTTCATCCGAGGTGATGCCTGGGGGGATGTGGCCAGGCCAGTGAGCGATCATGGGCACGCGAATCCCCCCCTCGTAGACGCTTCCCTTGAGGCCACGCATCAGGCCTGCAGACTCAAAGAAAGTCGAATCAGATCCTCCAAGTCGGTCATAAGTGGGTCCATTGTCCGAGGTGAAGATGACCAGTGTGTTGGACTCCAGTCCAAGGGCTCGTAATTTGTTCATGATCAACCCAATGCCATAGTCCAGATAAGTTACCATCGCCGCATAACCCGCTCTGGGTTTTGGGTGCTTGAGGTAGCCTCGGTGTTCATAATCTTCTTCTTCAACTTGGTTGGCATACCATTGAACTGCCCAATCAGGCACTTGGATGGAGAGGTGTGGGATAGTGAAAGGCATGAACAGGAAGAAGGGGTCTTTTTGGTGGGAGTCGATGAATGCGATCGCTTCCTCGATGAATCGGTCCTGGGAGAAGGTTTCCCCACTGAGGGTTCGATCGTTTCCTGGAAGCACTTCTTTGGTAGCGTTGCGCCAAAGGAACCGAGGGTAGTGATTGTGAGCGTGAACCTGGCAGTTGAACCCATAGAACAGGTCAAAACCCTGCTGGTTGGGGTCACCGCTTGTCCCAAAATGTCCCAAGCCCCACTTGCCCATGGCACCGGTGGCATAGCCCCTGGACTGAAACGCCTCAGCCAAGGTGATTTCCCCCTCAGGCAAGGGGTATTGGCCAGGAAACTCCCAGGCATATTGTGCCTTGAGCTTATCCAGGTCTTTGGGATTGCGGTTGTCCCTCACGTAGGCGTGCCCACTGTGTTTGCCGGTCAGCAGCATCCCCCTGGAGGGAGCACAGACTGGAGATCCCGAATAAAAGTGTGTCATGCGCAAGCCCCCTGCAGCCAGGGCGTCGATCGAGGGTGTCTTGATGATTTTCTGCCCATAGCACCCCAGTTCCTGATAACCCAAATCATCAGCTAAAAAAACGATGACGTTGGTGGGACGCTGGGATTGATCGGCTCCTTGAATGGCTCCCCCAAGAAGGATTGCCATCGTGGCAATGAGCAATAGCTTGGTGTGGCTTGAGGAGACTAGGGATGACATGGGGAGATGCTACGAATCAACCTTCTCCTTCTCAACCAAATAAACCTGCAGCTAAGGGGTTTACCCTGAGGATTCTACTTGGGCGGTAATTTCCAAAGCTAGGTCCAGGGCCTCCTTGGCTGAGGCCCCGCTGACCGCTGGCTCGCGTTTGCTCCTCACACACTCGACAAAGTGCTTGAGCTCTCGCTTGAGCGGCTCGTCCTTGTCTATGGGGACTGGCTCCCGAACGATCTTGCGCCCCGCAAATTCACTGACCACCTTAAAATCTTTCTTTCGAGAGGCCAGTAATTGCTTCCAGAAACTTGAGGGCGTTTCATCGGCACCCGCCACGCGGTAGATGAAGCCCTCTTGAGCTTGATAATCCAGTGAAACATAGCTGGCTTCGGGCCCGGCGCTGAATACCCTGATTTTTCGCATTCGCTCTGGGCTGATTCGACTGACAGTCAGGTTGGCAACGCACCCGTTCTCAAATCTCAGGCGAGCGTTGGCGATATCTGCCGAGGCACTCAGGACGGCTACCCCCGAAGCATCGACTTGCATCACTGGGGAACGAACAAAGGCTAGGACCACATCCAAATCGTGGATCATCAGATCGAGCACAACCCCGACATCCGTGCTGCGGGCCGGGTAGGGTGAGAGGCGGTGAGTCTCGATAAAGCGAGGTTCTCGAGCTGCTTCTTGCAGATAGGTGAACACGGGGTTGAAACGCTCGACATGACCGACCTGCAACACGCATTGGTGAAGTTGTGCGAGTTGAACCAATTCAGCGGCCTGGTCGGCTCGATCTGTCATCGGTTTCTCAACCAGGACATGCTTGCCTGCGGCCAAAAGACCTTTGGCCAACTCATAATGAGTGACCGTTGGCGTGACCACGCTGAGGGCATCCGAACTGGATGCAGCTTCCTCAAGTGAGGTGAGGCATTTGAGTCCGTATTCGTTAGCAATCTTGTTAGCTGCCTCGGGGTCACGGTCATAGACCCCAGTGCATTCGATGAGTGCTTCCTGCTGCATTGCTGCATACAGGCGGGCATGGTGCCTGCCCAGCGCCCCTGTCCCAATCACTGCCACCTTGATTCGCTCTGCCATGAATCAGAAAGGTTAATCAATTGAGGACCTTCGGGCGAACCAAATCCGATCCTATTGGCCTCTTCTTCAAGCTCACTTGAGCGATGCAATCTAGGATTCAATCCATCAAAGAGGGTACATTGGGTCAGGGTCGAATCAACGGCTTTTTCAAGGTGTTATATGTTTTAACATGATAATGCAGAATAATTTATGAATTTTATGGATTGGCTTGGTGTCCGCTCTCCTCTGGGAGCTTTCCAAATGTTTCTGGCTTGGAGGGGGGCACCTTAATGCACTTGACCGGCGGCCTTGGCGGGTCCTAAGATTCTAGATTCGCAGGCGAATCCATGTTATCGCAACTCAAAGGCCTATTTTCCAATGATATTGGAATTGATCTCGGGACGGCAAACGCGCTGGTTTACGTTCGAGATCAAGGTATTGTCCTCAGGGAGCCATCAGTGGTGGCTATCCAGGCTGGTACGACCAATGTGCTGGCAGTCGGACTCGAGGCCAAGGAGATGCTAGGTAGAACACCGAGCAACATTGTTGCCATTCGCCCCATGAAGGATGGTGTGATCGCTGATTTTGAGATCACCGAATCCATGCTCCGTCACTTCATTCAGAAAGTTCATTACCGTAAGTTAGTCCAGCCCCGAGTGGTTGTGGCTGTGCCCTCGGGGATCACCGAGGTTGAGAAGCGAGCCGTGAAGGATTCGGCAACCCACGCTGGTGCTCGCGAAGTTTATCTGATCGAACAGCCCATGGCATCGGCCATCGGCGTAGGGTTGCCCGTCCATGAACCCGCCGGAAACATGATCGTCGACATCGGCGGCGGGACCTGTGAAATAGCCATCATATCGCTGGCTGGTATCGTCTTTGCCCGAAGCCTGAGGGTTGGGGGAGACGAATTTGATGAGACGATTGTGGCACACATGAAACGTGCCTACAATCTGATGATTGGCGAACGCACCGCGGAGGAGATCAAAATCCGCGTGGGTTCGGCTTTTCCTTTGGAGCAGGAACTCACCATGGAGGTCAAGGGAAGAGACCTCAGTTCCGGACTCCCCAAAACATTATCGATTTGTTCCGAGGAGATCCGTGACGCGCTCAAGGAACCATTGAATAGTATTTTGGAATCGATTCGCATTACATTGGAACGTTGTCCTCCCGAGCTGTCTGCTGATCTGGTGGACAGAGGGATTGTGGTGGCTGGTGGAGGTGCCCTGCTCAGGGGCATTGACCGCCTCATTGCCGAGGAAACCGGTTTGCCTGTCCACATTGCTGATGATCCCCTGACTGCCGTTGCTGAAGGCACCGGTCGTGTCCTGCATGAGCTTCAGTTCCTGAAACGAGTCGCTTCCTCAAGCCGAACCTGATGCTGTTCGCTCCGCAGTAAACGGAGTGAAATGCTCAGAAATCGAAGTACAACAACGATCTTTGTGGTCTTGCTGACAGGCTGTCTCCTGTTGGCTTTGCCCTACGGAGCCAATAGCCGCATCAAGCTGGCTGTTGCCAGTTTCTTGTTGCCTGTCTTGGCCTTGTCTGAGGCCACCCTTGAACAAGCCGAGCAACTCGACTATTTCGGTCATTCCAAGCAGGAGCTCTGGCAGGAAAACCAACAACTCCGCAAAGAGCTTGAGTTCTTCAAAATCAAGCGCTTTGAGCATCAGGCCCTGATTCGCGAAAACCGTTCCCTGCGTGACTCATTGCAGTGGGAGGCTGAACAGCCTTGGCAAATGATTGCAGCCAGGGTGCTTGTTGCCGATCCGTTCAATTGGTGGCGTAGTCTTTACATTAATCTGGGATCAGCCGATGGCTTGGTTGAAAACACCCCCGTACTCTCTCCACAAGGGCTTGTGGGTAAAGTTGAAAGGGTGGAGTCAGGAAGGTCCTTGGTACGAATAGTGGGAGATCCCCACTGTCGGGTGGCAGCGATGCTGGCCGAAGAAGGTCCAACGGCTCCCAGCCGACCTGCTCTAGGGACCATCATGGAAGGCCAGCAAAGCGCGTTCAATCCGCGTATGGTTGCCTTCATGCACTTGCCCGTTGATGCCCAACTGCAGCCAGGATCCTTGGTCGTCACCAGTGGCATGGGAGGAGGTTTCCCGAGGGGTATTCCCGTGGGACGCATTGTCGACAGTCGTCCTTCCGAGTCTGAACTTTTCATGGAAGCAAGGGTTCAATTGGGGATTGATCCCAATCAGCTGGATCTAGTCTGGCTTCCTTTGAAACAAGCAGGAAAGGAGTCTTCAGATCGGCCTTAGGCCCCAAGCCTAGGCGTCGACTGCCACCCCAACATGACTCCCAAAAGCTTTACCGTGTTCATTGTCTTGGCTATGGCCCTGGGCTACCTCCAGTCCTACGCCTCTTTGATTGAGGGCCAATGGCGGGCCCAGGTTGATCTGCTGCCAATTTTTGCCGCCTATGTCTCCATGCATGGCGGGATGCCCATCATGCCCGCAGCCTTTGCCTTGCTTGGCGGGTGCTGGCTGGATTTGCTCTCAGCCAACCCTCTTGGTAGCTCCATGGTGACTTTGCTTGTCAGCATGCTATGTCTCCAGCGTGCCCAAAAAGTGATGCTGCGTGACCATTGGGCAGGAGAGGCCATGGTTGGGGCGTTGGTCAGTGCGCTGCATCTCATGCTGGGTGCTGGGCTAGTTTGGATCACGCGACATCATCCCATTCTGGGCTGGGCATTTTTTTGGCATCTTCTGATTAACACCATCGTTTGCGCCCTGCTCTCGCCATGGCTCTTTGCCCTATTTAAGGCAATGGATCGCCTTTTTGCTGCCAGGGCGATCCCATCATTGGGCTACCGTGGGATCGTCGAAGTCAAACGCAGTCGGACCTACCGAAACGAATGGCAATGAACACACTAAGGTCCATGAAGCAGTCCGATCACAGCCTTATCTGGTTGGGTGCCTTCCTGTTGTTCATGCTCATGTTGATCCTTGTCAGGCTTTGGTATGTGCAAGTGATTTCCTTTGAAAAATACGAGCGCTATCGAGAGGTTCAGTCGCACCGTAGCGTTCGGATTCCTGCTCCTCGGGGTATGATTCTCGACCGTGGGGGACAGGTGCTCGCCGAGAACCAGCCTGCATTCAACATTGTGATGTATCTGGATCAGTTTCGTGACGATTTTCGGGACACCTATTCCAAGCTCAAAGCAGGACGTAGGTTAACTACCGCCCAGAGTCTCACCTTGCAGAGGGATGCGCGATTTCTTGCCGTCAGCAACGCCGTCTACGCAGCCAGCAAGGTGGTCGGCAAGCCGAGTCGCTTGATCCGGGAACGATTTGAGGAGCATTACGCCAAGAGGCGCTATGTGGCCATGCCCATCTTGGAAAACTTATCGCGAGAACAGATGGCACGATTCATGGAGCAGGGTTCACGACTCAAGGGATTTGATCTTGAAGTCAGAGCATCTCGGTCCTACCCCCAGGGGACGCTGGCAGCCCACGTGCTGGGCTATATGCGACCCCGTAGCCGGCAAGCCTCAGAGGAAGGATCAGAGCTCCAGATGACCTATGATTATGAACTTCCTGATTTCACGGGCATTTCGGGTGTGGAAAGGGTATTCGAGACCGAACTGCGAGGGGAACCCGGTGCCAAGTCCATTCTGGTCAATAATTTGATTTATCGCGAAGAGGAGGATGCCTGGCTTCCATCCATACCAGGGAAGAATCTTTTCCTGACTCTAGATAGTCGCATCCAACAGGCGGCTGAAAAGGCCCTCACTCATTACGACCCTCAGGTCAAAGGAGCGATTGTGGTCATGGACTGCCAGACTGGCGATGTATTAGCCCTAGCCTCTGCGCCAGCATTTGATCCCAATCTGTTTGCTGGGCACCTTCCATCTAGTCTCTATCAGCCCATGATTGATCCAGCTGGGCCTAAACCATTGTTCAATCGGGCTACCCATGGGCAGTATCAGCCTGGATCTACCTTGAAGATGATCATTGGCCTGGCTGGGCTGGAAGAGGGCCTCATTGATCCCGTTAAAACATATCAGGGAGAAGGCTACATCATGGTAGGCTCCCGTCGTATCGACGATACAGCCGGTGCGGGGCTGTTTGATTTTGAGCGCGCTTTCTACAAATCTAGCAATGCCTATTTCATTCACTACGGTTTACAGTTAGGGATTTCCCAGATTGTATCCTGGGGCGAGCGGTTTTTTCTGGGTCAGGAGACTGGGTTGCTCCCAGGACAGGAGGCCGCTGGTTTCTTTCCCAGCAAGGCGTTTGTGGCCCGTGGATGGCATCCCGGAGATACGGCCAACCTGAGTATTGGTCAGGGAAAGGTCGATGTGACTCCTATTCAGATGGCTGTGCTGACTGCTGCCATAGCTAACGGCGGTAAAGTTTTTGCGCCTCGTCTGGTGGCTGGTTGGGAATCACTGGACCCCATCCTTGGTCGTCAATTCAAGCCAGCTCCTGCGGCAAGCATACGAACTCAACTGCAGGTTTCATCGGCCAACCTCAAGATACTACAGCAGGCCATGCTCCAGGATGTAGAACATCCAGCTGGCTCCGGTGCCCCGAGTCGCATACCAGCCTACCCAATCGGAGGCAAAACAGGCACAGCTGAAACTGGCCGACGTCTTGATGGTCGTCGTATCAAGGAAACCTGGTTCGCCTCCTACGCGCCTCACGACCAACCTCGCTATGCGGTTGTGGTGCTTGTCGATGATGGGATTTCGGGGGGAACCAGCTGTGCCCCGGTTGCCAGAAAACTCTATGAAACCCTGAAGACCCTACCCCAACCTGCCACCATCCAAGCCAGGAGGCAGGCCTGGAGTTACCATGCTCATGAACGCACTCTCTAGGCCATCGCCCACCCAAGTGGATTGGTATCTGCTCCTACCTGCCCTACTGTTGGCAGCCATGGGGGTAGCCTTCATTTACAGTGCTGCCACCGTTCACGGGTTGGATGACTACATGCGGTGGTATCAGCATCCTTACCTGCGTCAGATATTGGCATTGTTAGTTGGATTGGGTCTGGGTGCTGCCGTGTGTCTGGTAGACTATCACAGCATTGCGCGTTGGTCTCTGGTCTTCTACTGGGCCAGTTTATTGCTCCTGCTCATCGTCTTTCTCTACGAGCCACGATATGGCGCACGACGTTGGATCTCTGTGGGCAGTCTTGCCATCCAGCCAAGTGAGTTTGCCAAATTGGCTACCATTTGCAGCCTGGCCAATTACCTGAGTCGCCCGGCCAATGAATTGAGCTCTCCTCAGTTGCTCCTCAGGACCCTGCTGATGATCGGTCTTCCCTTTGCGCTCATCCTTATCGAACCTGATCTTGGATCGTCTATCGTGCTCATACCGGTGGGGCTATCGATGATGTTCATGGCCGGGATTCCACGACGCTATCTGTTCCGCCTGCTGGCTGGGGCGGCCTTGCTGGTTTCGCTGGTCCTGGTGGATGCGCTCTACTACCCCAGGCTGATCCCGGTCTTTCAACTTGAGGACTACCAGACCAACCGCATTCGAGTTTACTTGGGAATGCCATTTGCTGCCCCAGATGCAAGCCCCTCAGAACGCAGAAAAGCTGATTTTGAGGAGCGCCGGTTCACTTACAATGTGGATCAGGCCATGATTTCAGTAGGCTCTGGTGGCTGGCGTGGCAAGGGTTGGTGCGAAGGGACTCAGAATGCCTTGGGTTACCTGCCCAAAAAAGTTGCCCATAATGATTTTATTTTCTCCGTAATCGCTGAGGAATGGGGGTTTTTAGGGAGTGTTTCCGTGGTGATACTGCATGGGATGATTATCCTGCGCGGCTTGGTTATCGCAGCGATGGCCAGGGACGGATTGGGTCGCGTGTTGGCCGTTGGACTGACCATGCTCCTGTTCACTCACGTTTTTATTAACATAGGGGTCAATATTCGACTCTTACCGGTCACAGGGCTGCCCCTGCCTTTTCTCAGTGCCGGAGGATCTTCAGCCATCAGCTTCATGATGGCACTTGGACTACTTCAAAATATCAAACGACATCAAAGAAACTATTAAATCACAATCTTATGAATCAACGTAAAGGGAATCGCCGCAGGAGTGGTGGCATGAGGTTCAAGCCCACTGCAGGCCCGGGAACCAGGAATAAGAAAGCCCAAAAGGCGGCTGCCGAGGCTAGGGCCGAGGCGGTGGAAAACATTACCTCGGATGAGGAACCTGTATTCGATGAGGCTCGTCACAAGCGAGAAATTCAGCGGTCGGAGAATCTGGCAGCCGGTTTGCCACCCGACATGACTGATGAGGCTTTGCAACAGCGAGAGGAAGCCAAGAACGCAGAAAAGAGCTCCGAAAAGCCCGCACGGGCAAGCGCCAAGTCTGCTTCAGACGGATCGGGGCAGCGCCGTGGTCGCCGTGGTAAGTCCAAGGAAACGCCTCCAGAAAAGCCATTTGAGCCAGTGGAGGTTCCCGATCAACCTCCTCAAGGGATTGTTGAAACGATCAAGGCGGCAGCCGACAAGGTGATCCAGCGCGTCAAGCGCGTCTTCATTCCACTGAGCAAGGAACACAAGGAACTGATTATTAATGCGGAACCTCTCGAGTCCCGGGTTGCCGTGCTCGAGAATGGCCTGCTAGAGGAGTTCACGATTGAACGTAATGAGGAGCATCGTCTGGTGGGAAGCATTTACAAAGGCGTTGTCAAAAATCTGGAGGATGGCCTCAAAGCAGCCTTTGTCGACATTGGCTTCGAGAAAAACGCCTTCCTGCATTATTGGGATATCGTGCCTAACAGTTTTGATAGCAATATCGAAATTGTGGAGCGCAAGAAAGGTGGCAAGCAGCGTCCCAAGATCACCCAAAAGGATATCCCACGGCTCTACCCTGCAGGCAGTGAGATTGTGGTGCAGGTGACCAAGGGGCCCATTGGCACCAAGGGGCCACGCATCACCACCAATCTAGCCATACCAGGTCGTTTCTTGGTCCTGCTGCCCACTTCTGATCAGTCAGGTGTTTCACGCAAGATCGACAACGGTCAGGAACGTCAACGTCTCAAGAAAATCGTTCGTGAACTGGAAATTCCAGATGGCATGGGTGTGATCATTCGCACCGCTGGCCAAGGCCAGAAAGTTCGCTTTTTCGTGCGCGACCTGCACTACCTGTTGGAAGAATGGAAGAAAATTCAGGAGACGATCAATCATAAGAAAGCCCCCTGTTGTGCCTTTCAGGAACCCGATATCATCGAGAGAACAGTTCGGGATTTTCTTACCGAGGATGTTGAGCGCATAGTGGTTGACTCCAAAGCAGCCTACCAGCGCATCCAGGCAACTATTGGTCGTATTTCCAAGCGCTCGGTGAGCAAAGTAAAATGGTATCAGGATACCCAGGCTATTTTTGATCGCTTTGGAATCACTCGGCAGCTCCAGTCCACCTTCTCAAGGCAGGTGAATCTCAAGAGCGGGGGATACATTGTGATCGATGAAACCGAAGCTCTGGTGGCGATCGATGTCAACACGGGGCGCCATAAGAGCAGTCAGAAAGAAAAGGATTCCACGATTCTCAAGGTTAATCTGGAAGCAGCTGATGAGATCACGCGCCAGCTAAGGCTTCGTAACATAGGCGGTCTGATCATCTTGGATTTCATCGACATGAAATCCCATAAAGACCAGCAGCAAGTCTATCAGAAGGTCAAGCATGGGCTCAGGCGTGACAAATCCAAGACCCATGTGCTGCCGATCTCGCAGTTAGGCCTCATGGAGATGACCCGTCAGCGTCAGACCGAGAGTGTACGCGCCTCGGTGCATGATGATTGTCCCTACTGCCACGGCAAGGGGAAGGTCAAGAGTGTGGTGACGATGAGCGTTGAAATTCAGCGTAAGCTGGGAGAAATCCTCAAGAAACGACAGCGAGACGAGTCAGACTACCAGCTGATGATTGTGGTCAATCCCAAGGTGTTCAATCGTTTGCGCACCGAAGACGAGGAAATCGTCATTCAGATGGAAAAGAAATACTTCGGGAAACTCTCCTTCCGCCCGGATCCTTCCTACCATTATGAAGAGTTCCGGATCGTCGATCTGGGAACCAATCGCGAATTGGCCCGCTCAGAAACCTGAACCCGACTATCCCAAAGCAAGGGGGGCACCGCTCAGAGCGCGTGCCTCCCCTTTGCCATCAGCTCAAGGATCTGAGCTCGTTGGATTAGGATTGATTTCATTTATCATTTTTTTAGACTTTGCCGCTTTACAGGGCATTAATCCTGCTACTTTTCCAAGCAATGCAAAAATCACTCATCATGTTGATGGCCCTCTGGACCCTTTGTTGGGCTGGAAGCATCCACGCTGCAGAAGACCACCCTTTTACCCTTGAAAATGGCAATGTCATTGAAGGTTATATTGCTGATATGAACGAAGAAACCCTCGTTATTCGAAGGAAAACGGGTGATTTTTCAGAGCGTCTGGAGTTGGTCTATCTCTCGCAAGACACCTTGAATTGGATCAAGGAGCAGCCTGAATACGCCAGCAAGGGTTATGATGTGTTGGTTGATCCCTACTTGGAATTGCCTGAGGAAGAGATCAAGCCCCCTATTATCAATGTCAAGGAACCAGAGCGACCTCTTAAACCGGTGACCCGAGAGGATGCCTCTTTCATGGCTTCCTTGGGGAGTCCCATTGGCCTGCTGCTTGTTGTCGTGCTTTACCTGGGCAATCTCTACGCTGCCTTTCATATTGCCTTATTCATGTCACGCCCCGTTCCCCTTGTTTGTGGTGTCTCGGCCATTTTTCCGGTTTTCGGACCGATTCTTTTTGCCTGCATGCCGCCTCTGGCCGTCGCATCGAGTGAGGAAACCTATATCCAGCCTGAAGCAACCTCAGATGGGGCTCGAATGCCACCGCCTCCACCCCCAGCCCCTGGAGCAGCCGACAAATCTGCCCTTGGGGTCGGTTTAGCAAAGAAAGCAGGCGGTGCTGAGGCAGGTCTTGAAGGGCGGGTTTTTTCTAGCTCGGACACCGAGTTCACAAAAACCTTCCTTGAAACCACTTTTTCTGAGTTTTTTCGAGCGGTGCCTTCTCCAAAAATTAAGGGCCTTCTTCTTGTGGTCAAGACGGTGAAAAAAGAGGTGGTAGCGACCCGTATCACCCGTATCTCAGGTAAGGATTTCTACCTACGCTCACAAAGCGCCCAGGAAGTCAGCGTCAGCTTTGGGGAGATTGTGAGCATTGAGGTCAGGCGTAAATAATTTCCCAGGGCTTATGCTGGACTGCTAAGCCCTTTGGCTTGGCAAGTGCCTTAGGATGGCTAACCCACTCCTGGCCAGGGCGGATGTTGGCGATGTGATCGGGGGTCATTGCCAGTATTGAGCTTCCTGTAAGACTCTGATGTATCTGAGCTCATGATAAGAACCGGTTTCTTTGGCACTGCAGAGATTGCCCTACCCGTCTTGCGAGCACTTCATAGCATGCCAGAGGTTGATCTCTTGGCTGTTGTGTCCCAGCCCGATCGCCCGCGCGGGCGCAAGTTGGTGCTTCATCCCACTCCGGTTAAATCGCTGGCACACCAGTGGGGGATTGACTGCCAGCAGCCTGGGCGATTAAAGGGAGACAATGTGACGCTTGACTGGCTGGCGTCTTTAAGACTCGATGTCGTGGTTGTCATGGCCTACGGCCAGATCCTACCTGCTTCAATCCTCGACCTACCCCCGCATGGTTGTGTCAATGTCCACACCTCGCTCCTGCCCAAGTACCGAGGGGCGGCTCCCATTCAGTGGGCCATCTGGAATGGAGAAGATCATTCGGGTGTGACCCTGATGAAAATGGATCAGGGCATGGATACGGGAGACATCCTGGCTCAGGCATCCCTTGCCATCGATTCGACCACCACTTCAGCAAAACTTCATGATCAATTGGGTCAACTGGGTGCTGAAATGATCCTCAGGAATCTTCAACCCTATGTTCAGGGGAAACTTCAGCCTCGTGCTCAGGAGGAAGGCCTGGCCACGCATGCCCGAAAGATCAACAAGGAAGATGGTCAAATCAACTGGCATCAGGCGGCGGAACGCATCCATGCCCAAGTCAGGGCTCTGGACCCTTGGCCAGGTTGCACTGCAGATCTTCTCGGGTCCGACGGTGTGGTCGAGCGTTTAAAGATCCTACAGGTTCAGCCCATTGCTGGAAAAGAAACAGAGCCCGGGACACTATGCCGCCCAGACAATGGGCGTTTGGTCGTTTCAACTGGGCAAGGGTGTCTTGAAATCAAGCAACTTCAGCGCCAGGGAGGCCGCCCCATGGAGGCAGCAGCCTTCTTGGCTGGCTATCGCATCAAGGATGGCATGCGGTTTGCCACCTAAGGGTGCCTGGCTGGTTTTGGGTGAGTCG
>JALRAZ010000369.1 GCA_023257935.1 Verrucomicrobiota bacterium | reverse complement strand
GGCTTAGCTGCTGCCTTGGGCTTGGCCGCTGCCTTGGGCTTGGCCGCTGCCTTGGGCTTGGTCGCTGCCTTGGGCTTGGCCGCTGCCTTGGGCTTGGCCGCTGCCTTGGGCTTGGCCGCTGCTGTCTTAGATTTCTTGACCGTCACGACTGACTTAAAACTGTTTTGATCTCTAGGAAAACCCCACTACTTCAGCATTGATCTGGAATGCAGGCAGGTCTTCGTATTATTTGAAAGCGCCGGAATTTATCAAAGGCACTCCCAATTGCCAGCCTTTTTTGCTTCTTGTCCATGGCAACCTAAGTCAGTTGCGTGTGGCAGAAGCAATGAGGCTGTCGCCTTATAGCTTTGTCTCAGGCCCTCGGTTTATTTGCGTCGACGGAAATCTTTCTCCTTAACGAGCATGGCAGCCTTGCCAATGCGTCCACGCAAGTAATTGAGCTTGGCGCGTCGCACATCTCCCTGACGATCCACATCCACCTTGGCAACACGTGGTGAGTGGACGGGGAAGACACGTTCGACACCCTCACCATAGCTGATGCGCCTGACAGTGAAAGATTCGTTGACTCCCGAACCTCGCCGAGCAATCACAATGCCGGCAAAGACCTGAATGCGCTCCTTGTCTCCTTCGACAACCTTCACATGAACCTTGACGGTGTCGCCCACGGAAAACTCAACGGCTTCCTTGCGGAGACTGCTAGCCTCAATTTTTTTCAAAAGCTCCTGATTCATACTGCTAACTTGATTCTAGTTAATCCAAATTGTTCTTGTTTTCCCAAAGACTCATCAAATCTGGCCGATTCTCCCGAGTCCTAACCAAAGACTGCTCGTGTCGCCATTTAGCGATCGCAGCATGGTGTCCGGACAAAAGGATCTCTGGCACCTGCATCCCCCTGAACTCAGCTGGTCGGGTGTAATGGGGATATTCCAACAACCCATCACTGAACGACTCATCCTGCGCACTCCCTTCGTCTCCCAGCACTCCAGGTAACAGGCGACTGACACAGTCCACCAATACCATTGCGGCAAGGGCTCCATTGGTCAGAACATAATCTCCTATGGAGAATACATCGTCGACCAAAGCCTCACGAATCCGCTCATCAAATCCCTCATAGCTCCCACAAAGGAGGATGAGGTGCGAGCAGAGAGCCAACTGAGTTGCCTCTGCCTGCTTGAAAGCCTTGCCTGAGGGGGCCATCATGACGACCCGGCTCTGGGGGCTGCGAAGCGATTCAACCGCCTCAAAAACGGGCTCTGGTCTCATAACCATACCAGGCCCACCTCCAAATGGACGCTCATCGACCGTCCTGTGTTTGTCCCTGGCATAATCCCGGAGACAATGGATCTTTAGATCCAACAAACCTTTATCTCTGGCTCGTTTGAGTATACTCTCATCGAGCGGTCCGGAGAACATGTCCGGAAACAGAGTCAGAACGTCCACCTTCATGCTTATCTACCAGATGGACAGCCTGAGTGACCTCGAAGTTACCATCGAGGACTCGTTCAAATTAAATATCCAATTCCGTCACCTCAAGCGCACATCGGGCGTTAGCCTTGGCACTCCCAGCCTGTAGAAGCCCCCTAATGGCGTTGATGGTATTGCCTTGCTTGCCGATCACTTTACCCATGTCTTCAGGGTGCAATTTGACCTTGAATACAGTCAGACCTTCTTTTTCTTCGGTCTCAACCTGCATGGCCTCTGGATTTTCAACCAGACCCTTGATCACAAATTCAACGTATTTCTGCATGAGGGGAGGCAATAAGTGAAGCACTGCTGAGCCAGATTAGGCCTCGGCAGGTGCTGTCTGCTCAGCAGCTGCGGCAGCCTTTCGGGCCTGCTTGATAAAGCTAGCAACCGTGTCGGAGGGTTGAGCCCCACAGCTGATCCAATGATCAATTCGGTCTAGCTTTAGCTCAACATTATCCGAAGTTCTTGAGGGATGATAAGTCCCAAGTTCCTCGATGAATTTACCATCCCTGGGACTGCGGCTATCGGCGGCAACCACGCGGTAAACGGGGTGATTCTTGGCGCCTATGCGCTTCAAACGGATCTTGACCATATGTGAATGACAAATTGTTGGTATTTTCGTCTTTTCAGGACGATTGGGTCGTGCTTTATTTTGCCCCCCGCAATTGGGGAACGAAGAAATTAGGCAGGGGGTCGATGAATGGCAAGCCCTGTTTTCAAAAAAATCTGAAAGGTTCAGATTGACTTCGATACTGATTTATACATAATTAATAAAGGTATTTTACTTATGATTAAAGATGACTCGGCCAAACCATTGTCTCACAATGAAGTTTTAAAAGAGGCAGACCCGATCCTGGCTGGTGAGCTAGCCTCAACCCTTCTCGATCCAGAGGCGGATCGGTTTTCCAATGATGACGGGCAGTTCCTGAAGTTTCATGGCATCTACCAGCAGGATGACCGCGATCTGCGCAAGACTGGGAAAAAATACATGTTCATGATTCGTGGGCGTATCCCCAGCGGCATTCTGAGTGCTGCCCAGTATCGTGTCTATGATGATCTAGCCACTCAATATGCTAACCAAACGCTTCGACTGACTTCCAGGCAGAGTATTCAATTTCACGGCGTGGTGAAGTCAGGTCTGGGGCCTTTGATGAAGTCGATCAATGAAGCGCTGATGACTACCCTGGCCGCCTGTGGTGATGTGAATCGTAATGTGATGGCTCCCCCCACCCCGATCACCGAGCCTTGGATGCAGGAAGTCCATGACGACTCGCAGCTACTCTCCGATGCCCTGCTTCCTAACACCCCATCCTACCATGCCATTTGGGTTGACGGGGTTCAGCTTAATCTGGCCGAACACCAGCATCACGATGACCCGCTTTACGGCAAAACCTATCTGCCACGCAAATTCAAAACAGCCTTTGCGGTGCCTCCCCTGAACGATGTGGACCTGTTTACCAATTGCCTTGGTTTCATTGCCATTGAGGAGAACGGGAAACTGGTTGGCTACAACCTGACAGCAGGAGGTGGTTTGGGGATGAGCCACAACAACCCCAATACCTACCCCAGGAAGGCCGACGTCATCGCCTACTTGGAGAGGCATCAGGTCGAGGCGGTTGCCAAAGCCGTCCTGACCATCCACCGTGATTTCGGAGATCGCACCGACCGTAAGCATGCTCGGCTGAAGTATGTATTGGAGGAAAAAGGTGTGGCCTGGTTCAGGGAAGAACTCGAAAAAAGGTTGGGACAAGCACTGGAAGATCCGCGCCCATACACTTTCGAGCGTCAAGGAGATCGCTTTGGCTGGCATCAGCAGGCTGATGGCAAGTCGTTCCTCGGGCTCTTCGTTGAAACCGGACGCATCAAGGATACAGACCAAATCCAGCTCAAAACTGCCATACGCAAAGTGGTCGATACCTACGAAACCGAAGTCCGACTGACCCCAACCCAAAACCTATTGCTCGTCAACATCCCGGCTGATCAGATTGAGGGTATCAACCAAATCCTGGCGGCCCACGGCGTGCCAACCACTCACGAGAAATCGCCTGTGCGGGGCGCCACCATGGCTTGCCCAGCGCTCCCCACCTGCGGTCTGGCACTGGCAGAGTCAGAGCGTTATCTGCCCAGTCTGATTGACCGTATTGAAGGACTGCTTCAAACCCGAGGTATGTCTCAGGAAGAAATCATCATTCGCATGACCGGGTGTCCGAATGGTTGCGCCAGACCTTACATGGCCGAGCTTGGCTTCGTGGGTCGTGCACCAGGCAAATACAACCTTTACGTCGGGGGCAATGAGAGTGGCACACGACTCAACCGCGTTTATCAGGAAAGTGTCAAAGATGCCGACATGGAAACAGTGCTTGGAGGCATCCTTGATCGCTTCAAGGATGGCAGGCATCCGAATGAGCGTTTTGGTGACTGGAGCGCTCGTGTGCTTTGGGCAGAGCAGGAGCAAACCGAGGCCTAGACCTCACCCTGCCCTCTCAAAATTTGCAGTATCCCAACGCCATGTCTTCCGGCCAAACCAATACCGCCATCGATCACTCCAGTCCCAAGACGCCCCACGCACAATTGCATGGGGTGGATCTTCTGGAAGTCAATCGTACTCTGGAAGCTTCCACAGCAGAGGAAAGGGTTCGTTGGGCTGGAGAAACCTTCGGTCAGGAAGTGGTCCTTTCTTCAAGTTTCGGGGCTCAGGCTGCGGTGTGCCTTCACATGGCAACCCGCCAGTTGCCGGACATCCCGGTCATCCTGGTGGACACGGGTTACCTGTTTCCTGAAACCTATCAGTTCATTGATTCCCTGACTGAGCGTCTCAAGCTCAACTTGCATATTTACCGAGCAGCCACTAGCCCGGCCTGGCAAGAGGCGCGTCATGGCAAATTATGGGAGCAGGGCCTTGAGGGGATCACCACCTACAACCAGATGAACAAGGTCGAGCCCATGCGCCGGGCGCTGGCTGAATTGCAACCTAAGGCTTGGTTGGCAGGCCTGCGCCGCCAGCAAAGCTCCTCCAGAAAACGGCTCAACGTGCTTGCAGTCGATCAAACGTATTTGAAGATCCATCCTATCGTCGACTGGAGCAGCAAGGACGTTTACGACTACCTCAAGGAACACGATCTTCCCTATCACCCTCTCTGGCACCAAGGGTATCTCTCGATCGGAGATACTCACACCACCCGAAGAGTGGATGAAGGTATGACTGAGGAAGAAGCACGATTCTTCGGCCTTAAAAGGGAGTGCGGCTTGCATGAAACTGCCTCCAGTGACTTCAGTATCTGAAGTGCTTATCTGGCATTGAATGAACCTTCATGACTTCATCCCCTGACCACATTCATCCTATTTTCGAGCGGACCTTGGGTCGCGCTTCCAAGGAAGACTTGCTGAAGCAAAAAGGCTGTGTCATCTGGCTCTACGGTCTTTCAGGAGCAGGGAAAAGCACCCTCGCATTGGCGATGGAGAAAGCCCTGCATCAGAAAGGAATCCTGACCCAGCTATTGGATGGCGACAACATTCGCAGCGGCCTCAATCGAAACTTGGGGTTTTCTGAGGCAGACCGCAGTGAAAACATCCGGCGTATCGCCGAGGTGGCTCGGCTCTTTGCTCAATGTGGGATCGTCACCTTGGCATCCTTCATCACTCCCACCCGCGCCTTGCGACAGTTGGCCAAAGAGATCGTTGGGAAAGAGGATTTTCACGAAGTCTTTGTGACCTGCTCCTTTCAGACCTGTGAAAAACGAGATGTCAAAGGACTCTACGCCAAGGCCCGCGCGGGCCAAGTCAAACAGTTTACAGGAAAGGATGCCTCCTTTGAGCCCCCACTGGAGAGCGAACCGGCAGACCTCACCCTGGATACGGACACCCTGGATGAGGCGGCATGCCTCAATCAGCTGAGTGCCTTTATTGAGGATCGCATCATAAGCTCGGTATCCTCAAACAATTCGACCCATTTATAATATCATGCACAAGAATTACCGTCTGACCCATCTGAAATCCCTCGAGGCAGAGGCCATCTTCATCATGCGAGAGGTGGCAGCTCAGTTCGAAAAACCGGTGATGCTCTTTTCCGGTGGAAAAGATTCCATCGTCATGGTGAGGCTCGCCCAGAAGGCATTTCACCCTGCAAGGCTTCCCTTTCCGCTCATGCACATTGATACCGAACACAATTTTCCTGAGACCATTGAGTTTCGTGATCGATTGGTTCAGGAAGTGGGTGCAGAGCTAATTGTGCGTTCAGTGCAGGATTCCATCGATAAGGGGCGGGTCAATGAAGAGAAAGGGCCCAACGCCAGTCGAAATGCCCTGCAGATTGTTACCCTGCTTGATGCCCTAGAGGAATTTCAGTTCAGCGCTGCCATCGGCGGAGCTCGACGCGATGAGGAAAAAGCTCGAGCCAAGGAGCGTTTCTTTTCCCATCGTAATGAATTTGGACAATGGGATCCCAAAAATCAGCGCCCAGAGCTTTGGAACCTTTTCAATGGCAAGATGCACATTGGAGAAAATTTCCGAATCTTCCCTCTGAGCAACTGGACCGAGATGGATGTGTGGCAATACATCAAACTGGAGAACCTTTCGCTGCCTTCGATTTATTTCAGTCATGAACGCGAGGTCGTGGCACGCCAGGGCATTTACCTGGCCCATTCACCCTACCTCACTCTCTCGGAGGATGAGGTGGTCGAGCGTCAGATCGTGCGCTGCCGCACCGTGGGCGACATGACCTGCACTGGAGTCGTGGCATCACCAGCTGAAAATGTCGATGACATCATTGCAGAAGTGGCTGCGGCTCGAGTCACAGAAAGAGGCGGGCGGGCTGATGACAAACGTTCCGAAACAGCCATGGAAGACCGGAAAAAAGACGGTTATTTCTAGAGACTGGCCACCATCTGAAACCTTTCATCCTTCAAGACATCATACAAAAAAAGACTATGGAAACAGGCTATCTGGACATGGACCTTCTCCGCTTCACCACCGCTGGAAGTGTGGATGACGGCAAGAGTACCCTTATTGGCAGGCTACTGTATGACTGCAAATCAATTTTCGAGGACCAACTCGAGGCAGTTGAAGCATCGAGTAAGAAACGTGGGGATGCGATCGTCAATCTGGCATTGTTGACTGATGGTTTGCGGGCAGAGCGCGAACAAGGGATCACCATCGATGTGGCCTACCGTTATTTCGCCACCCCAAAACGCAAATTCATTATCTCCGACACGCCCGGTCATATCCAATACACACGTAACATGGTAACCGGAGCCTCCACCGCCAGCCTTGCGATTATCTTGGTGGATGCTCGAAAAGGTGTGATCGAACAAACTTGCCGTCATTCCTTCATCGCTTCACTCCTTCAGATCCAGCATGTCATTCTGGCTGTCAACAAGATGGATCTGGTGGACTACAAGGAAGAGGTTTTTGACCAGATCGTTCGCGATTATGAAAATTTTTCCTCGAGGCTGGATATCCCCCATGTTGATTTCATTCCCATCAGTGCTCTCAATGGCGACAATGTGGTAGAACCCTCTGCCAACATGCCTTGGTACAAAGGGGGCACCCTGCTCTACACTCTGGAAAACGTTTTCATAGGCAATGAGTTCAATCACGTCGATGCGCGCTTTCCCGTGCAGTGGGTGAT
Source organism: Verrucomicrobiota bacterium (assembly GCA_023257935.1). Lineage (GTDB taxonomy): Bacteria > Verrucomicrobiota > Verrucomicrobiia > Limisphaerales > AAA164-E04 > UBA7971. The sequence goes on along the minus strand of JALRAZ010000369.1, from coordinate 4,838 downwards.
CCGCCCCCAGAGTAAAGAACATCATGATTTCAGGGGATTTGCCGGCAGGGTTGCAGGAGGCGTTTTCAAAAAAGGTGACGAGGTCACCATCCAACCGTCAGGCTTTCGCTCCAAAATCAAGGCGATACATGCCTTCGAGGGTGAACTGGATGAAGCTTTCGCCCCAATGTCGGTCACGATGACACTGGAAGATGAAATTGACATCAGTCGTGGAGACATGATCGTCAAACAAAATAATCCACCGACCGTATCACAAGACCTGGATGCCATGATCTGCTGGTTCTCCGAATCAAGCCAGCTTCAACTAGGGCGGAAGTATACCATCCGACACACGACCCGCGAAGCCAAGTGCATCATCAAGGAGACAAAATACAAGGTCAACGTCAACACCCTGCACAAGGTGGAAGATAATCTCGAGGTCGGGCTGAATGATATCGCCAGAATCTCCATGCGGACTTCCTCACCACTGCTGCATGATCCCTACAAGCGCAATCGTCAAACCGGTAGCTTCATCATTGTCGATGACGCCACCAATGCCACGGTTGCGGCCGGCATGATCGTCTGATCGTATTAAAAGGTCACCTCAAGATGAGGTGGTGTAGTTATCGCCTGGAGGGGCCAGTTGCTATGGCCTGTGAACCCGGAAAAAGCGATGCCCACGGATCGGTGCCTGGATGAAGAAGGTGTGTTCCTGGCCTGAGTCCTGGGATTCCCACTGCTCCATCCCCTGCCAAGATGCAGGTGAAAGCTGATCGGTCGCCATGAGCTGATGGATGCCTGGGGATTGTGACTTGAATCGTATTTCAAGCCTGCCATCGGGGCCTCGAACAAGTTGCACTTCGATCCCATTGATAGAACTCGCCCGGCCTGGGCTGCCGTTGCTTGAGCCACTGGCAAACCAGGCTGATGAATCCGTCGAAGCCACCTCAATGCGCTCAAGCGAGGCTCCCTCACCGTCGGCTTGTTCAGGCCAGGAATCCTTATCGGCATAGGCAACCTCGTCAAGCAACCTGCCGGCGGCATCATGGAGCACCAAGGTTTCACCACTATTGGCAAGCCGGCCATCAAAAGGGCCATATATGGAGCCTTTCAAGTCAGGATACAAAGCTGCTAAAGCCTCCGGATTGGAAGCAATAAGCCTCACCTCACCAGGCATGAGCACCCCAGGCCCAAAGGTGTAAGAAACCCCCTGGCTGATGCTGAAGCCACCAAGCTCGACCTCCTGCTTCCCGTGATTAAGCACCTCAAGATACTCAAGGTCCTCTTCTCTCCACTGACTATCAGCCCATTGTGCCTCCGATGGATGATACATGATTTCAGAAAAAACCACCGATGCCAGCTCTGGATGGACAAAATAACCCTCTAGGGGACGACTCCAAGAACCATCCTCATGGGCTCGCACTTTGAGATGAATGGGCTGATCAACCACCAGAAATGGACCCGTCGCGTTTAGGCGCTGTGCTTTGTCTGATATCTGTCCACCAGGTAGCCGTGGGTCGCTTCCATCGGTTGTGTAATAGGCCTCGGGCGTATCGAGTTGCAGGTGTATGCGTCCATCCTCCGGGATGAGGCCGGGTAGGCTTTCCCAACGTGGGGGTGAAACATATTGCGAATCCATCCATTTGGCTCTGGCTTCTACCCAGCTCTTGAGCTGGCGCACCTCGTTACGCCAGGCGGCAGTACTGGTCAGCAGAGTCCATTTCTGAAAATTCCTCTGAGAGGATTCCGTCAATTCAGCAGCCATGCGATCAATGATCTGATGCATGTTTTCGGTTGAAAGGACGCCTTGCCTGAGTGTTTGCCAACGATCGATATAATCCTGTTCAAAGTTGGGGTTCCTAAAAAGGCTGCTCCACCATCCATACCGATAGACGTCAGACCAACCCACTGGGTTGGCTGCACGGCTGTCATCATCGCACCCCATGGTGCGATCAAAATCCCATACCGGACCAAAGGTCAGTGGCCCATTGCGAGGCAAATACATGTAGGTCGAAAGACGAAAACCATCGGGGTTTTTGGTGAATTCATTGAGGATATGAAAGTCAATCCATGCCGGCGCATCAATCCAGCTCTGGTAATCAGCTTCCAGTTTGGTGTAATCGCGATCCCGAAGGGTTCGATTCATGGCGTTGATGGTACTTGTCAGGTACGCTCTCTGCGCGGATGTGACCTCCGATTCCTTGGGCTCAACAAATGCAAGAGCCTGCGATCCCGCCGTAAAGCCTGAATCCCCGGGATCAAGGCGATCAATCTTCAGCACGTAGCCTCCACTGACCTCTGGCATGTCAGTATGACGCTTGAGCACCTTATCAATCGCAACCCGATCAGAACCTCTTTTGATTTTCTCCATGAGGACATAGACCCCCACATAGGCACTCTGGTCCAGAGGCCTGCCTCGCTGATTGACATAAACTTCGCAGAAGCGAGTCCTGACCGCATAACGCCCCATGCTGCGGCTTAGCTCGTAGACCAGGGGATTACGCATCAGAGCTCGATCAAAATTGTAGGGAGCGTAAAGGATCCAGTCCGATTCGGGGGGCATGCCTAGCAGCGAAACATCTTGGTCATGACCATGAACATCCTGGATTTCTAGAGAGTAAGCTTTCTTGGGACGCCCTTCGGTGCTGGATCCTCTGACCTTGAGTGACCCAAGCCCCTCAAAGGCTGGCGAACCACTCAAGCGACTGCGACCATCTTCCTGAACATCGTATAGATGCATCAAAGCTCGCGTTCTGGCTGAGGCGGTGATTGTGGAGCGCAACGAGTCAACCACCACCACTGGCAAGTCGGAGGAGAATTCAAGAGCCTGGCCAGAACCCAGCAAGAAAACCCGACTGACCACTGGGCTAGGAACCGCACCCTCAAGGTAGGCACGGGCGTTCACCTGGGCGCTAGCCTCAATGAGGATGGGGCCCTCGTAAAGAGGCGAACCTTCATTAGGAAGGCTACCATCGAGCGTGTAATGGATGCGTGCATTGAGTGCCTCATGTTCGATGTGGATGCGCTGAGATCCCTCAAAGAGCTTTGCCTCTTCACGAAAAGAAGGCTTGGCAGTTACCTGAGTCAATACTGACATGTTTGGGGTAGCAGGAGTCGGAGAGGGCAAAAAACCCGCCGTCGAGTCAGTCTGCCCCAGATCACGCCACTGGGTCAGGCTCATGCGAAAGAGAAAATCTCGATCGACATGACGAAAATTCAAGGCATGGATGGCAAGGACGTTGTGTCCCAAGCGCAGGCCATCTGATTCCCCCAGGCTGATGTGGACAGATTGTGTTTCCTGCCCTTCCTCTCGTGCCCGGATGGCGCGACTGTTCCAGGAAGGCGATTGTGGGGCGTTATCAGAGCCAAGTAACCTGCCATTAAGGTAAAGCAGGTAGCCGTCATCATAAATCATCCCAAGCCGCACAATCGTGTCCTCACTCACCACCTCGAAGGTGTGACGCAGATAGACCGAAGCATTTTTGGATCGCATTTCTGTGCCAATATCCACGGGAATGAAAGGCTGAATAACGCGGCCTGGAGCACCGTCAAACCCCACACCACCGGGTGCCTCAGACCAGCCATCATCCTTGAATGTGACACGATTCCAACGACCATCTAGCGAGTCGTCGGTTGGCACCCAGTAACGCAAGCTCGGCAGGGGCTCAAAACGAACATCCCCTTGGTGCTTCATCCCGTATGAAATACCTTCATGCTGGGGTGGGAATGAAGGATCGAAACCAGATACCTGATTACCCTGAGGATCAAATAATCCAAGGAATTCTCCCTCAAGCCTGAGTTTGAAATTCGTGTGGAGTGGCCATGCAGCGTCGGTATAATTTTTACCTGAAGCATGGACCAACAGGAAACCGTGGGACTGAAGACTCACGGCCGGAAAAACCCACTTGGCAGGACGCTCGACTTCATCGGAGAGCGACCAGCCTTCCAACGAAATAGGCTTGCCCAGCGGGTTGTATATCTCAATCCAATCGGTGGCATCCTGATCTTCATCCAAGTATGGATGCTCAGCTTCGCTTACCATGATCTCGCTAATGACCTGAGCCCTGAGCCAAGGTATCAAGCATCCGTGAAGCATGAAGCCAAGACCAAGACAGGCTCCAAGCATTCCCCGCATGAGGGTCTCGTTGAAGCCACTTGGACGGGCAAGGAAGCACGCCTCCTTTTTTTCAGCGAAACGGTTCATTGTCATGCATTCCAGAATCATACCTGACTACCTGTCAGCTTGCATATGGGAAGCTGGCCAACGCCATGATTGGCTCGAATCAAAAAACGCGTGAACAAGGCATGGCGTTACCAAATACCTCAAAATTATTAAAGCGCCACACGACCTCTTTCTCACGAGTGAGTTCAATAATCTGAGGCTGATCGGGCCCAGCGTGGCAGTTGCCGATCATGAAGTGGCCATTGGGCAACTCCTCAACGGTGGTGACCCATGCAAGCTGGATCCCGGGTAGTTCCTTTTCCTCGATAGACCAAACCACTTCTCCCTTAGCATTGACTTCGATCACATTATGGCCGCCTCCATTGCCGATGAGGGTGTTGCCGTTTCGAAGGCGAGTCGCCCCATACACTTCAGCGCCAGTCTTGTATTCCCAGACAACCTGCCCGTTCAGATCGTACTCCCTGACAGCCTGGTCAGCTTCATGGCATACCAAGTAATGACCATTGAGAAGTTTACGGGCCATACGCGTATCACGGTGAGCATCGGGATGATCCACTTTCAGAGCCACTTCTTTATGGAGCACACCGTGACTATCGACTTCGATGATACGCCTGGTGCCACTCTCGGCTATCATGGTCAACCCATTGGCCAATCGCTGAAAAGCATGTACTTCCAC
>JALRAZ010000310.1 GCA_023257935.1 Verrucomicrobiota bacterium | reverse complement strand
CCTGGTTCTCCAATGATACGAATCCGAAAACCGTGATCTCCTTTCTTTTGATCGGTAAATCCAACGGACATCTCCATGGGACTCAGCGATTCGGCTCGGCGGGTGACACACAAGTCCCCCTGGTTGTATTCCTTGAGTTGCAGATAGAGTGCCTTACCGCTCTTCCATGTCTGGCTGGAAGCTTCCACACCGGCTGGAATAGCCCCAATGGGCTGCATCCATGCTAGTGCTTCTTCCAAAACGGAAGCAATGCACGCATCTGAGGTTCCGTAGGCAAGGTTCAGGGTGGTGGCCACAACTTCTGCAAACATCGTGAGCGATTTGTCCTTCCCATTGGACATCAGTGCACGGGCTTCGTCCTGGGTGTAGGTAAAGTCACCGAGGGTGAACTCAGTGATGGGCCAGCTTTTTGGATGTCGTTTCCACCAGCTGGCGGTGGCCACTCCAAGTGCGGGAGTTTCGATGTCCGGCACGGGATCAGAAGGATCTTTCAATTCAAAAAGACCAAGATGCATCGATTGATCAGCACACCAAAGCGATCCATCATCCGGGCAAGCAGAAGAAATGCATGGGCTTGCCCCCGTGAGGGGGTCGGCCTGATTGGTGAGCCCACCTTCTTGGGAATGATCCCACGGACTGATGGCCCAGCCATCAGGAGGAAGAATCTGAAGATAGTGGTCCTCAGTGATTTCTTCAGGAACGTTGAATTGTCCGAACTCATTGGACAGAACTTGCGCCACCACCTGATGGTCGCTGCAAAGCAAGATGGCAATGGGGATTCCTTGCAAAGCGGGCTCATCGCTATCCCAAATCCCGTTCACATTGGTATCCTCCCAAACGCGATGATGGGTGATGGTGGGAACGTGGGCTCGGATTTCAAAGCCTGTCATCCCGCTTAATTGGGTGGGAACCCCAGGTGGTAGGTCGCCTTCGAAGCGTGGTCCACCAAGTAACTGGGTAAAGGCTGGTGACTGGCCCCATGCAAGCCCCATTGATTGTGCCTGCTCTAAAGAGGTAGCTGGACCTTCCCAAGCTACTACCTTCATGGTCGCGGATGCGCCACCCCATATGCCTTCTATGGTGACAGAACCGCCGAAAAAGATTCCAGCAGCCAAAAAACGGACCGGTTCATTGACTGAAACCCATGATCCGTCAGGGCTTTGTACCCATAGTTGAGCCAGGTCTCCCGATTCGAGATAAAGACCTTTCTCAGCATGAAAAATAGCTGAATCAGCATGATTGGAAAAGACAACCTGTCCCTGTCCCCATAATGATTGGTTTGAACAGGTATGGAACACGCACATTAGGGCGAGGGCCAGGGTAAGCCTATGGGTGAAGGTCAGAGGTTTTTTCATCGTTACTAAATACCGGTTTATATGTTTGAGCCTCTTCGCTGATATGTTCGCAAATTGAGAATTGTTTCTCACATCAGCCTGAGGGCCTCTCTTTAGGGATCGCATGTTCCGTGCCAGGAATATAAGTAAATTGACTAAACAATAATCAAAAACCGCCATTAAGTTCACTTTTGAAAACAAATAATGAGAGTTTCGAGAACTCAGCTTTGGGATCCGTTTAAAAAGGACGCATCCTTCTAGGTACGCGGATTCAAATAGCCAATGATCCCTGAAGGTTATGGGCTCCAAAATTTTTTCAACGGCAAAACCTAATCTCCGCATCGAAGGGGCCATTTGCTGATTGAGAGAAGTCCTCAGCTTTTTAAAGCTTGATGGCCACTGCCTGTCAGATCCTCTTATGGCTTTTTAAGGTGACCCGTCTAAGGGTGGCTTATGATGTGATAATCAAAACGGAGTAAAAGGTTTACATAGCTAACCTATTTGCTTTCATCAGGCTCATGCGATGGATTGGCTTTTTTTGGATGGGATGCTTGGGCGTCATGCAAACCTGTGAGATGGTGGCTGAGGTCACGCTAGCTCAGATTTTTACCGATCACATGGTGCTTCAGCGGAATCAGCCCATTAAGGTTTGGGGCCAGGCCGAGGCCGACGAGTCGATCCGAGTTTCACTAGCGGATCAAAGCTTCCATACAAGGGCCAACTCTGAAGGTAAGTGGTTGGTTGAGTTGGCGCCATTGGAGGCTGGAGGACCTCACCAGCTCACGGTGGCGGGTCAGAATCAAATCACACTCGAGGATGTGTTGGTCGGTGAAGTCTGGATCTGCTCAGGTCAGTCCAACATGGAAATGGGGGTGGCCCACGTTGACCGAGCCGAAGAAGCCATTGGTGAGGCCTCTTTCCCAGGAATAAGACTTTTCACCGTAGACAAGGCAACCTCATTGAGCCCCAGAGATCGCTGGGACAATGATCCTAGCTGGGTTGCCTGCTCCCCAGAGACTCTTGCACAAGGCGGTTGGGGTGGTTTCTCGGCGACGGCTTATTTCTTCGGGCGGGCGCTCCACCAATCTCTGGGTATTCCCATTGGGCTGATTCACGCCTCATGGGGAGGCACTTTGTGTGAGGCATGGACCAGTGCTGAGGGACTGAGGGAACTTCCGGATTTTGCCCCGGCCGTTGAGAGCGTTCAGCGCCTTGCTGAGGAAATGGAAACTGGCCGATTTAATTTTGAGGGACAGATGCAGGATTGGTGGCAGCAAAATGACCCTGGAGACAGGCAAAGAGGCAATTGGGCCAACCCTGATATTGATACCTCACAGTGGACGACCATGGATGTGCCTGGTCATTGGGAAAAAGCAGGCCTGGAAGGGTTTGATGGGATTGTCTGGTTTCGCAAGGTTATCACACTCCCAGATGATTGGCAGGGAGAGAACCTGATCTTGCACCTAGGCCCCATTGATGATGCCGACACCACCTTCGTCAATGGCATGGAGGTGGGAACCACTGATTTCTGGATGGCGGGGCGGACTTACCCCATACAGGCCAACTGGTTCAAGGCTGGCATGAATACCGTGTCGGTTCGGGTGCTGGATACAGGAGGAGATGGCGGGTTTTACGGAGCACCCGATCAACTCAGACTGGAGAATCCTGAACGAAAGCAAAGCCTTTCCCTGGCAGGAAACTGGCAATATCGCGTCGCCCGCTCAGCGCGTGACTGGAGTCCCTTGCCTCAGCGTCCAGACAACAACCCCAACGTGACAACGGTTCTCTACAACGCCATGCTGGCTCCCATCATCCCTTTTACTATCCGTGGGGCAATTTGGTATCAGGGTGAATCCAATGCAGGGCGAGCCTACCAGTATCGTAGCCTGTTTCCTGCTATGATTCGTGATTGGCGTCAGCAATGGCAACAAGGTGATTTTCCTTTTGGGTTTGTTCAACTGGCCAACTTTACTGCTCCTCAAAGCGATCCTGGAGAAAGCAGCTGGGCAGAATTGCGGGAGGCACAGAGCATGGCTTTGAGCGAACCCAACACTGGTCAGGCTGTCATCATCGATATTGGTGATGCGGCGGATATTCATCCAAGGAATAAACAGGATGTCGGAGCTCGCCTGGCTCTGTGGGCCAAGTCAGAGGTCTACCACCAAAATCTGGTTTATTCCGGACCCACCTATCGATCCATGCAGATCGAAGGAAATCGGATTCGGTTGACTTTTGATCATACAGGCTCCGGGTTGAGAGCTGGCAGAACCAGCGCTGCCTCAAACCAGCCCTTGCGATCCTTTGCCATCGCCGGGAAGGATCGACAATTTGTCTGGGCCGAGGCGCGCATTGATGGAGCCTCGATTGTGGTATCCAGCAAGGAGATCGAGGAACCTGTTGCTGTGCGCTATGCTTGGGCGGATAACCCAGAGGGCTGTAACCTTTATAATCAAGAGGGCCTTCCGGCATCCCCCTTTCGCACCGATGATTGGCCGGGCATCACCGTCGGCGGACGTTGAGATTGAGAGTGAGCAGGCCTTATTGGGTTATTTGGATGTGGCATGCTTTCGGTCCGGGTTTCAATGCCACATACCTTGATCGCTGTTATCTGACTTAGTCAAACGAGCTTCCAGTTGCCCTGTTAACGAGCCAGGCAATCAGAACACTCAACACCATGGAACTCATCACATCCGAGGGGTAATGCTTGTTCAATGCCATCCTTGACCATGCAATCAGAGCTGTCGTCCCAACAGCCACCGGCATCAGAACAGGTATCTTGCTGGCAACAGCCAGTAGAGAGGAACCGGATGTCAGGACATGACCAGAAGGATAGCTCTGATACTTGTGTCGAAGGCTCAGGGGGTGAAACGAGGCCACCTCTTCGGTAAAAGGCCGTGCTCGGCCAATGGCCGGTCTGAGGATTGTGGCGGTTACTCCCGAGAGTAATCCAGCCACTAGGCAGGCCCGCGAAGCCTGTGTGAGCGATAGTCGCTTGGCATGGAATACTTTCCCCAGCAACCAGAGTAGTAGACTTAGACTGAGGGTGGAGAATTGAAATTCTCCCATCTTGCTCAGGAATTTGGGAAAGTTTGGATTCCCGTGGTAGGCCTCTTGGATCTGAAATAACCATGTCTTGTCCTCAATCATGAGTCCCTCAAGGATGGCAAAGCAAAGGACCATAGACCATGTGATCAGTCGGCGGTGATTCCAAAGGGTTGCGACAAGCGTGGCTGTTTGCGACGAAAGGTCGATCCTAAATGATTTCAGCAAGCGTTTCATGAGTGTTTAAGCCAAGTTGGGAAGATGAGCCCTGAGTCAATGGAAGGTTAGGATTAGTTCTCGATCCGGACATTTGATGGTGACTGCCCAAAATGCTTTATGCTTCTGTGGTTGCTTTGATGCTTGCTTGCTGGTCGCGTGAATGGGCAAGGCAGGATCATCTTGGGGTTGATTTCTTGTCCAGATAGAGGTTGTAGGCCGCAATGCACGCTGGCATGAGATTTGAGAGAATCCCCACCGAGTCATTTTTGCCAAAAATAAAATAAGTCAGCAGGAGGAGGCTGCCACTCATGCTCATATACCAAAAAAGTCGGGGCATGGTTGGTTTGCCTGCTCTGGATGAGGCCACCATCTGGACCAGCCAGCGGGAAGCAAAAAGGCCTACCCCGAGGTAACCGACGCATTTCCAGGGAGTGATCATCACGCCCCATGCCTGGAACCATATCTCATTCATGTTGTAATCACTTCAGTCGGGATAACCCTTCGTTTCATCAGCCATCCCACACCCACTAAATCGTAGATACCTCGCCAAGCACGCCCGCCGATGGAATACTTTGAAATGCCTCCCTTGCGTGGGCGATGGTTGACTGGGATTTCAACGAAGTGCAGGCCAGCACGTTGAAAGAAGGTTGGTAGGAATCGGTGCAGGCCATTAAAGGGAACCAGCAGGCGACGATGCTCTGATCGAAATAGTTTAAGGGAACATCCTGTATCGCGGCTTGAGTCACCCAGCCACCTGCTGCGAATACGATTGGCTAGGCGTGAGGCCAGTCTCCGAGCCCAGTCATCCTGTCTTTTGGCGCGTATGCCTCCGGCCATGTCGGCTCCGTGCTCAACCAGGCTTTCCCGAAGTGAATAGAAATCCGCCGGATCATTTTGACCATCTCCATCCATCAGGCCACACAATGGACGGGTGGCATACTGAAAGCCCATGTAGAGGGCGCCGCTCTGACCAAGATTTCGGGTAAGTCGCACGCCACGAATTCTGGGTGCGTAGGACTGAATCAAGGCCCAGGTTCCGTCGGTGCTACCATCATCCACCATGATGATTTCCGCCTCGGGCAGTTTTTCCAGTAATTCATCCATCACGAATTGGATGGAGGCTTCTTCATTGTAACAGGGAACGACTACCGAGAATTCTTCGCTGCCAACCTGAGGGGCAACCTTCTCCGTAGAGGTTTTTGGATGATTCATCAGGGCTATCAGGTCTTCCCCTTCACTGATGGCCCATCGTCGTTGTAAGGCCGGGACGATTGAAACCATGTTCGCCCAGGAAACCAGGTAGACCATGGCTCCCGACCAGAGTACGTCTCCCAAAAAATGCTTGCCCTGTGCCATCCTACCAAATCCCATCGCTCCTCCATGAATCAATCCGAGCAGCAAAAAAGTTTTTGCAAGCTTGGGGTTGCTTCTTCTCAGGTAGATAAATAAGGCGAGCCAGAAGAAGCCCATGGAAGCATGCCCTGATGGAAAGGACTTCCCTATATGAGCGACTCCCGGTTGACCGAGTGGCTTGAACTCGAGTTCGCCACCGAATGTTTGGATTTGATTGGGTCTGGGCCGACCGAAGTGTTCCTTAAAGATGCCGTTGATCAGGAGTCCGGGTCCAAGCAGTAGCACAAGAATCAGGTAAACTCCCATTGGGCGCCAGTGGGGTCGGGAAGGACCAGCTAAAGGAATAAAGGCTAAGGCAAGGATCACCATGGTAGCGATCCAGGCAGGGAATTCTCCGTAGTGATACAATCCTTGAATGAAGGGATTGGAGGCTAGCCACCAGCCAGCCTCGTCATCATGAAACCAAGCAGCCAATTTCAGATCAACTTGCCAGTAGTTAATCAAAAAGCTGGTAAGGACCATCACCCCCATCAGGCAAATAAGCTTCACTGCCATCCAAGTTTTGAGATCCTTGGTGACCTGCGTGTTAGGGGTTGGATGGGTCGTAACAGTGTGATTCATGGCGAGGTTTTTTGAGAAAAATGGTTGGATGGCCAGGAGATGAGGCCACTGCCATGTAGCAGGGTGAATTGTTGGTAGCGGCTGGGGCCGTCGGAATAGTTCAATTCGGTGATTACCCGCAGTGTTTGAAAATGCTTGATCAGGTCCTCAGGTACTGACTCTTTGCTCCCCTGAACAACAATCAATGAGTCTTTGACTTGCTGGATATCTGGGATAGGCCAGAAATCATGCTGTGACAGGGGACGGTCATGAGGGGGCAGGAAACGATGCACTCGAGGTTGCCCACGCAAATAGAAGGCTAGTTCGCTCGTCAGAAAGCGATGCCCGACAGTGATGTAATGACAATCCGCTGCCAACCTGGCGGCATGGCGGTAAAGGCCAATGTCATGGGCCAAGCGCTGCCAGCCTCGGATTCTTGCCGTCGGATCACCTGGAAATGAAGGAAACCAGTTGTTGGAAAAGCCCAACAACAGGAGGTGAGCTAGGATGATCAAACTGATATTGAGTTGCCAGCCGCGATGAATCCAGGTGGCCCAGTTTCGTTTCCCCATTAGCTTAGGGGGGCATTGCTGGCATGCAGCGGCTCCCAGCAGTGCGATGCAGGCGGGCATGAAAGCTGCAGGCCAATTGGGATTCACTCTTTGGGTGAAGGCAAACCCGAGGAAAAAAATCATCGGAAATCCTCCGAAAATCATGAGGAATTTCAGATTCCAGGGGAGTTGCTTCCAGCGCGGTACCAAGCGCATGATCAGCATGATCAGCAAGGGAAAGAGAACAAGCCCTACCAAGCCTGCTTGAGCGAGTAAAAATTCTGATCCCGTCTGGGCATGGCGAAGCCATGAGCCTGGGTCAGATTGGAAGTGGTGAAGGGTGTGAGTGAACGTGATCCAGTTGTTTTGCTGATTCCACCACAGACTGGGTAGGAGCCCGATCAGGGGCATGAGAAAAACCAGCCAAAAACCGATTTGCTTAGCACATTGGCGCCAACCAGAGCTTAGAAGCAGGTAGCACCACGCCAAGGGAATGAACACCAGCATCATCTGCTTGCTTAACACCCCCAACAACAGGAAAAAAACCAGGCTGAGTTGCCAGTGTACGCTGCGCTGACCCTGAATGGAGGCAGTCTGCCAACCCCAAAGAGCCCACATGCCACCTGACCAGGCTAGCACCAGGGGAGCGTCAATGGTGAGGATCGTGCTCAAGGCAGCTGAACCTACTGTGCTAAGCATCAGCAGCAGCGTCCACCAACCTGTCCTCGGAGAAAAAGCCCGTGAAACCAAGTTGTGAATCATCCAGAAACCAGCCACAGACATCAGTAAGGCTGTCGTGCGAATGGCCAAGGTGCTCCCCGGGGCTATCTTGTCCACCAGGGCCATGATCCAGGCGATTCCCGGTGGCTTACTGAAGTATCCCCAATCCAGGTGCTGACCCCATTCCCAGTAATAGGCCTCGTCCCCTGCCAGGTCCATCGGAGCCATGATGAAGAAGATGAATTTGAGGACCGTGAAGGCGATAAGCAGAACACAAGCCCGAAGATGGTCATTGGGCTGGATGGAATCCTGGCGTGAGTCCGAAAGGGAGCGTGTTGATTGGATTGGGCTTACCTTGTTCGTCATCAATCAACGCACAAGCTACTTGGGCATCAATGACAAAAAGGTTAATCGAAGGTTAAAAAAAAGTAATCTTTGGACGAACGCGAGGGTAACATGCATTCGCGCAAACCTCCTGCTGGGTTTGGATGGCGATCAAGGTGTTGAATTCTGCAAAGCTTTGTGCCACAAGGATGATCTTTACCCAAAGCATGTCAGCTCAATCTTCATCGCCATTGGGACAGGCCAGCAGGGTGCTCTTGGCAGTACTGGCTCTTGTGCTTGCCTGGTGGTGGCTTGCAGTGGAGGGTGGAAGAGGCTTGGATCGGCAGGTAGCCATGGATCAGCTGATGACGCTTCAGTCAGCCCTGGATCTCGCCAAGCGTGGTGAGGCGGCTCGATCCCGCTCCCTCCTGCAGTCTCACCCCGCCCTTGCGGCGGCCGTGAAAACGATCCCGGACCCTGGGCTTGCCGATTGGGTTTTGAAGCAGTTGCAGGCTCAACTCAGGCCTTGGGGTTTTCAGGGCGCTACAAGCCGACTCACCGGAGGGCAGCATCTAGTTTTAGGTATGGCTCAAGCGATGCTGGCCCTGGCGCAGGGCCAAACAGATCGATCACTTGCCTTGTTCGAAAAACACAGAGATCGGTTTAATGCGAATCAGCTCAGGGAAACCATGTCGTTGAGGGTAGGATGGCATTATCTTAATGGACTCATTTTAGCCGAATCTGAGCGATGGGACGCGGCCTCGGTGGCCTTGCTTGAATGCTTGAAACATGACCCATACCACCAGGGGGCCAGCAGACTCTTCATCAATTGCCTGGAGGCATTGGGAGGCGCCTCCGAGGCGCAGATCCGGGCAATCGATCTGTGCGAGGGGATTGAAAAACATGCCAGAATCCTGTGGCTTAAAGGCTTGGTGTCCGATGGGTTGGCTACCATGCGGCGGGCCTGTGATTTAAGAGAGCATGTTTATGAAGTGGATCCCACCATGGTTCATCAAAACGCCTGGATTGGCACACTTCAGGAGTGTGGTTATGCCTGCCAATTAGTCGGGGATCATCAAGCTGCGATCGTCTTTTTTGAAAAAGCTCATGCGCTGCTGAAGCAGATAGCAGAGGAAGCACCAGATGATTGGTTATCAGACCAGATCGCGCAAAACCTACTGGCTCAGGCAACGGTGAAGCTTCAATCCGGACAACCAGAAAAGGCCCTACAAAATTTGGTGGAGGCTCAATCGGCATTGCCAATATCCATCGTGGATCAAGGTCATGAAACCAAAATACAAATTGCTATCTTGCATCAGCGGGCACATTGCCTACTGGGCTTACAGCGTCTGGAAGAAGCCAAGCAGGCTTACCTAGAGGTTGCAACATGGCAACGTCTGCTTCTGGAACAGGGAAGGGACAATTACCCTAGCCGACTTGAATTGGCCATGGCCCTCAACAATCTGGCAGTGATTGAACAGTGGCAGGGAGAGCTTAGCCCGGCCCAATCGCATCTGCTGGAGGCTATCAATCTGCTCAGCCACAAGCCAGAGGTGGTGATTAACTCCGCGGCATCTGCAACCCATGGAAGGCTGAACATACTTTTCCTTCTTGGTATGACCCTGCAGCCTCAAGGCCTGAGTGTTTACACCCATCCCTGCCTTGTCCGTCAGGACATGGAACAGGAAACCAGAGTGATTCTTGCCAAATTGATGCTCAATCAAGCTCAGCTACATGAGAAAATGGGCCAGTTTCCCAAGGCAATGAAGGAGTTAAGCAGGGTGGCTGGGCTGCTGGAGTATCTGGTGGAGTTTGATGACAGGGAGGGTTTGATTTCAAGCTGGGCTCAAGTTTTGCAGCGTTTGGCTTGGGAGGGTTCGACCCATGTTCAAGCTACCATGCGCGATGGTAGCTCAGCCCTCAGGTATGCACTCAAGGCTTGTGCTCTCACTGGCTGGAAGAACCCTGATACATTAGTCACTCTGGCCGCAGCCCATGCTGAAACGGGAGCATTCGATGAAGCGGTGAGGTGGCAGTCAAAAGCCATGGAACGAGTCAATGCGCAGCAGAGACCCACCTATGAAAACTACCTTGAGGCTTTCAAAGCCAGTCGGCCTATTCGTCAAGATCGCTCTTAGCCTGAAGCCTTCCTCAAGGCCTGATCTGATGAAGGCTTTGTCGCCGTGTCAGGGTGGAGTCGCCCGTCACTGATGTGATGGTTGAGCAGAAAAATAAGTCCAGAGCGATAACCCCAGGACCTGATGGATTGGCTTGCTGCCATTGATGAAGCAGATGCCTGCATATCGGATCCCTGAAATAATGATACCCTTGGGCGTCTTCATGGGCCATCTCACGAAAGATTTTACGCCACCGATGATTGGGAAACATACCTGATGGGTTTTTTCCATAGTATCAGACGAATTGAGTAACGAATCTCCATGATTTATACTCTGATCTAATTTTGTGGCATTTGTATCATCCTCCATGTTGTTTTTGGTGTTGTCGATGTCGGTATGAGTCGATGTTTT
>JALRAZ010000083.1 GCA_023257935.1 Verrucomicrobiota bacterium | reverse complement strand
AAGGGGTCATCCGTATTGGGGATTCGGCCTTCCAGAACTGCCAATGGCTGACCTCGATCACTATCCCCGACAGTGTCACCAGCATTGGAGATTCGGCCTTCGCACGGTGCAGCAGCTTGACCTCGATCACTGTCCCAGAGGGCGTCACCAGCATTGGGAATTATGCCTTCGAGGACTGCGATAGCCTGACCTCGATCACCATACCAGAAGCATATCATAGAACATCAACGGCAAATCGTCTTGGTATAGCACACCTCTGGCCAGACAGTTTTTACCTCCCAAGCAGTGTGACTCGCACCCGTGAACTATCTATCCGCTTGCCCCTTCAACTGATCCTGACCGGAGCTCAAAACGCTGAGGCAGTGATTGAGGTGACCGAAAACCTCACCCAGCCATGGGCAGAGTGGCGAACGGTTGTCATTGGTGAAGATGGCTGGATCAAAATCGACCTAGATGAAGGAACTGAGAGGCGCTTCTACCGCCTGAGGGAATAAGCTTATCCAACCCATTTTTGATCCGGGGCATCTATGCGATTGCTAAGATATTCCACTTTGAAATCGCCTTGCTGATCCAGAAAATCCACACACATCACCTCGGGAGGCCCACTTTGGGAAGGCCTTTGCCTTGGGTTGCGACAAGGACTGTTCCAAAGCTTCCACAAAACCCTCATGATCTCCGTCCTAGATGAGACGGGTGTGGCGATCATGGCATGATGGTTGGGACGCCTGCCAGGCCAAAAGCCGGTGGAAAACCCTTGCCCTCCCTATTCGATTGGCCAGCCAGGATGAATACCCGCATGAAGGGGTCACTACCCCACATTCATGCCAGTGTTCCGCTGACACCCATTCACAGCAAGTCAAAGCATACCCAAAGCTTAGTTAGGCTCGCGGCATCATGCCTCGAGAGAAACGCCTGCTTGGTATCATCCC
This sequence comes from Verrucomicrobiota bacterium, assembly GCA_023257935.1. Lineage (GTDB taxonomy): Bacteria > Verrucomicrobiota > Verrucomicrobiia > Limisphaerales > AAA164-E04 > UBA7971. Next base: position 10,969 of record JALRAZ010000083.1, on the reverse strand, counting down.
AATGAGAGACCGGCTCTCTCATGCCTTGGTGCCTTCCAGAGCCGGAACCCATAAGTCCATGGAGCGTTGGACAGACGTTTCGCTGATGCCCATGATCTCTGCGACTTCAACCTCAGCTAGGCCTAGCAGGCAAACCATGCAGCAGATGCCTTTTTTCCATGAATCCCAAGCAACCGATCCGGAAGACTGCATGGTGATCAAGCCTTTCAAAAGTGGCGCCATTGTCTGGGTAGGAACAGACTCTGGTTGGGTTGCTGCAAGACGCCAGAGGACTTCGGCAGCCTTGAGATAGAAATCCCTGCGAATACCCCAGACCTCGGGATAGTCCTTGGCGACACCGAAAAACATCGTGTGCAGGCTTTGGGCCAGCTGAATGCGAGAAGTGGATCTTCCTTGTGCCAAAGGGCCATGCAACAACTTGACCCATTGCTCATGAATCCATCGCTCCATTGAACACTCTGCTTGCTGCCATGGTGATCGCATGCTCTCCAATAAGTTAACACTCATTGAATACTATTTCCTTCCCTTTTTACTCTTCCTTTCGAGCAAAAGAAATCCCGGCCAAAACCATGAAGCTGAGGCCAATCAGCTTCCATGCCTTGATTTGGAGCCGGTGGTTGACAACCCCTCACTCAATCTTCAAATTGGATGGGTCGGTCATCCATGAAATCAATTATGCCTTATCACGTCGGTGCAAGTTCGATGGTATTGAGTCTGATTTTCCCCCTGGCAATGCAGGGAGAAGTGGACTTCAACCAGCACATCAAGCCCATTTTGGAAAGTGCCTGCCTCAGCTGCCATAACCCTGATAACATCAAGGGAGAATTATTACTCAACACACGTGCCAACGCCATCAAGGGTGGTGAGTATGGAGCGGCGCTGGTTCCAGGCAAACCTGAGGAAAGTTCGCTCTACACGCTGACGGTCTTGGACCCTGATGACGATGATATCATGCCTCCAAATGGGGATCCTTTGACCCAGGAACAGACCGAAAGCCTCAAAGCATGGATTGAGGAAGGTGCCACTTGGCCAGATGATATCGAACTCAAACCAGCCATGAGGGTGGATTTTGTCCAAGATGTGCAGCCCATCCTGGAACAGAATTGTGTGAGTTGCCACCGCGAAGGCCATGCCGATGGGAACCTGCGATTGGATCACAAGGAGGGAGCTTTTGCGGGTGGCAAATCAGGTAAGGCAATCATCCCCGGGCGCTCCAGCTTGAGCAGCCTCTACACCTTTACCATCCTCCCAGAGGATCATGATGATCTCATGCCTCCAACCAAAAAAGATGGCCCGATGCCCGCAGAAAAATGCGATATTCTCCGATTCTGGATCGATCAGGGGGCCCAATGGCCAGAGGGAATCACCTTAGTCCCTCGCAAAGCCGATGCAGGACCCAGTGGTGCCAACATGGAGTTGGTCAATGCCATGCACCAACGCATTCTGGAAAACACAACCCTCACCGACGAGTCATCCATGAATGATTACACCGAAACCTTGGCAGGAACCGGCGTTCAATTCGACATGGTTGCGATCAAGGGCGGCACTTTCATGATGGGCAGCCCTACTGATGAAGCAGGCCGTCGTGAGGATGAGGGTCCCCAGGTTGAGATCACCCTTTCTCCATTCTGGATGGGCAAACATGAGGTCACTTGGAATGAGTATGAGCTCTTCATGTATCCCGAGGAAATGGCCCGCCTCCTCAATGCTGGTGACGACTACCATGACCCGCTTGCCGACGCCGTGAGCAAACCCACCAAACCTTACGTGGAAATGAGTTTTGGTATGGGCAAGGATGGCTATCCCGCCATCAGCATGACCCAACACGCCGCCAACAAATACTGTCAGTGGTTGAGTGCCAAGACGGGCCATTTTTACCGCCTTCCTACCGAAGCAGAATGGGAATATGCCTGCAGAGCCGGAACCACCACTGCTTTTTGGTTTGGGGACGATGGGGAAAAAATAGGCGACTACGAGTGGTTTGCCGACAATGCTGATTTTAAATACCAAAAGGTCGGAACCAAAAAGGCCAATCCTTGGGGTTTGCACGACATGCATGGTAATGTCGCCGAATGGGTCATTGATGCCTACGATGCTGAGCGCTACGCAGGTTTGGCTGATGGCAATGGCATAGACCCCTACCAATTCTCCGACAAACTCTATCCGCGAACCGTACGTGGTGGGTCCTGGGATGACTATCCTGAGGCCATGCGTAGCGCAGCCCGTAGGGCTTCGGATGCGCAATGGAAAATGCAGGACCCCCAGCTACCCAAAAGCATATGGTATTTAACGGATGCGCAGTTCCTTGGCATCAGGGTAGTCCGGCCTCTGAAAACACCTCCAGCTGACGAGATTGCTCGCTATTGGAACAATCTCAACGAGAGAGATTAATCTCGCCAAGCTGGCCGGAAATTCTATGATGGCACACCTCACAACGACCATTTTCTAACTCAACAAAACGACTCAGTCATAAATCTCAGCATATGAAAGATGATAACCAAAAGCAGGATTCGGTGACCCGCAGAAGGTTTCTAGGACAATCCTCTACGGTGGTGGGCACCACCATGCTCGGGTCCCTGGCCCTGCCAAGCGGCGTCTTCTCGGCGCAGAACGACGAACTTAAAATCGCTCTGATAGGTTGCGGCGGACGAGGATCAGGAGCTGCAGACCAAGCCCTGAACACCCATGACCAAGGGCCGATCAAACTGGTTGCGATGGCCGATGCTTTCGAAGACCGGTTGGAGGGCAGTCTCAACAACCTGGCACGCAAGCATGGTGACCGGGTTGACGTGCCTGAAGATCGTCGTTTCTACGGTTTCGAAGGATACAAACAAGCGATCGCACTGGCCGATGTGGTGATCCTGGCAACGCCTCCAGGCTTCAGGCCCATTCATTTTGAAGAGGCGGTTCGACAGGGCAAACATGTTTTCATGGAGAAACCAGTTGCCACCGATGCCCCTGGAGTGCGCAAAGTGCTGGCTGCAGCTGAGGAGGCAAAAAAGAAGAATCTCAAGGTTGGGGTGGGTCTGCAACGCCATCACCAGGCCGGATACATTGAAACCATCAAACGTCTGCAGGACGGAGCCATCGGTGATATCATCACCACCCGCGCCTATTGGAATGGCAACACGCCCTGGGTTCGAAAGCGCGCTGATCTGGAGAAGCAATACGGTCGCAAGCTGACTGAGATGGAATACCAAATGCGTAACTGGTATTACTTTGTGTGGATCTGTGGTGACCACATTACAGAGCAGCATATTCACAATCTGGATGTGATTAACTGGCTTAAGAACGACTACCCTGTTCGTGCTAATGGTATGGGGGGAGCTGAAGTTCGCATTGGGATCGACTATGGCGAAATCTTTGATCACCACACGGTCGAGTTTGAATACGCTGATGGTTCGAGGATGTATAGCCAATGCCGCCACCAGGTAGGCTGCTGGAACAGTGTCTCAGAGCATGCACATGGCAGCAAGGGGAGTGCGGAGATCAATCGTTATGTGATTCGGGGAGCCAACGATTGGCGATTTGGCGGCCAAGGCAAAAACCCTTACCAGCAAGAACACGATGATCTCTTCCATGCAATCCGCAACAACATTGACTACAACGAAGCGGAAAATGGGGCCAAGAGCTCGATGACTTCCATCCTGGGCCGCATGGCCACTTACTCAGGTAAGGTTGTGGAATGGAAGGATGCCATCAACTCTGAGATCAGCACCCTACCGGAGAAATTTGCCTGGGATGCGATGCCCAAATCGCTACCCGGTCCCGATGGCATGTATGCCACAGCCGTTCCAGGCAAGAGCATCGTCGTCTGATCCCATCATTCTGATCCAATCATTTTGATTCAAGGCAGCGGGAAACCGCTGCCTTTTTTTTTGCGACCTAGCGCTGAGCCAAATCGGCGTTCAGCCTCATGCGAAGCCATTGACCTAGGCATGATTGGAAACCGATCATGCCTGGAAGCATGGCAGTCAAATGTTCCAAGAATCTGCATGCCCTGACAACGCTCAAGCCCTGCGCAGGTCATCCAAGCGGATGGACGCTGATAGAAGCTTGCCTCTCACTGGCCATGGCATCTGTCATGGTCTCACTCAGTCTAGCCGGGTTGCAGCGGGTTCAGAACCAGGCTCGCTCAGTGATGTGCAGGAGCCATCTCGGGCAATGGGGGCAAGCCACTGCCCTTTATTGCCTGGATAATCAAGATTGGCTTCCTTTGGATGGGGCTCCAAACGGCCGATCCCTGCGCCAAGCTTGGTATGTCAATCTACCATTGAGCCTTGGTATTCAAGGTTATCATGAGCAAGCATGGCGAACAAATCGCGCCCTGTCTTTACCGACATCAAGCATCTGGATTTGCCCATCCAACCCACGACGTAGTAATGGGATCAATCTGTTTCACTACACCTTAAATCGCCATGTCAATGGTTCGGGCTCCGGCAACCAGGTTAAGATCACTACCATTCCCAATCCTGATCAAACCATTTGGCTATATGATAATGCTCGAGAAGCTGCTGTGGCCGGGTGGAATCATGTGCATACCAACCTTCATGGCCTGGGAGCTCACTTTGGTCAACTAGGGGGCAGTGTGATCCACCCCCATGCGAAGGACTACTGGGATTTTGAATTGGACCGCCCCCGAATCATGCCACGGGGCATGGATTGGATTCCCAGTCTGCGCGAGTGATGAAGATCCTTCGATTCATGAGCAAAGCTAAGAAATTGGCTGGAGCCTCACTGACGCTAATACTAGACTTCATTTCCTCAGATGATGAACAGGCAAGTCATGATTGTGCTGGGCCTGTCCCTGTGTCTTTTCTCAGCCAGGGGCCAAGCCGTTCAATCCTACCTGGAAACCATCAAACCTCTTCTCAGAGAACGATGCTATGCATGCCATGGGAGTCTCAAACAAAAGGCCGGACTCCGGTTAGACACCGTTGAATTGATCCAGTCGCAAAACAGGGATACACCCATCCTTGATTTCGATCACCCCGAACAAAGCCTGTTGCTCAAACGTCTGCGATCCACTGACCTGGAAGAGCGCATGCCTCCGGAGGGCAAGCCAGTGGAGGCATCGATTCTTTCAGTGATTGAAGATTGGATCGCACAAGGAGCTCCAGCTCCTCCCGATGAAGCGCCGGAGGCCAGCCCATCGGATCACTGGGCATTTCGCCCACCTCGAACACCTGATGCATTGATCGGTGGCGAACATCCCATCGACGAACTCATCAACGGTTTTCACACGTCAATGCAGCTGACACCCACTCAGCAGGCACCTCCCCTTTTGCTCATGCGCAGACTCTATCTCGACCTTGTGGGCTACCTTCCCCGGCAGGATGAAATCCAGGAATACCTCAACGACCCCAGCGAACCGCACTACTTGGCAGTGGTCGATCGCCTGCTGGCTTCTCCAGCTCATGGAGAGCGGTGGGGGCGACACTGGATGGATATATGGCGCTACAGCGACTGGTTTGGTCTTGGCGATCAACTACGTTACAGCCAGAAGCACATCTGGCACTGGCGAGATTGGATCATCGAGTCCCTCAACCTAGACAAAGGCTACGATCTGATGATCCTTGAGATGCTGGCTGCCGACGAACTCTATCCGACAGATGAAGATCGCCTGCGCGCCAATGGATTCCTGGCAAGAAACTACTTTTTGTTTAATCGAACCACTTGGCTGGACAAGACCATTGAACATACCTCCAGAGCCTTCCTGGGGCTGACCATGCAATGCAGCAAGTGCCATGACCACAAATATGATCCGATCACGGCAGAAGATTATTATCGGTTTCGAGCTATTTTGGAGCCACACCAAATCCGGACCGATACCGTATCTGGCGAGATGGACCTGGAAAAAAATGGTATCCCAAGGGCATTTGACATGCACCCAGAGGCGAAAACCTACCTCCATCGCCGGGGAAATGAAAAAGATGTGGACACCACCCAAAACATCTTACCTGGCCCACCTACTTTCCTAGGGGATATCCCCTTCGATATCCAGCCAGTGAAGCTGCCTCCTGAAGCCGTTTTCCCTGCACTGCGCGGGCATGTCCTGGAAACTCTCCTCAATCAGGCAGCCCTGCGACTGGCTTCCATTGAGCAAAGTCGCCAAGAGCTCGCGCCAGAAAGCAATCCTCTGCTTGATTTAGAGTGGGAGGCAGCTTCCAAGCATGGTCCCGCCCTACGGGCCATCCATGCTGCCATGCATTATCGCGCCACCCAACCTGATGGGCCCGAGCAAGGCACCGTGGACCAACACGCAGCCAAGGCATCCCTGGCATACGACATCGCTCAGATAAAATGGGAATTAGCCACTAAGCAAGAGGCCCTCGCCCGGGCGGAAAAGGATAAGCAGGAGCCCCTGGTCAAGGCCATCAAGGCTCTGGAGGAGGCCCAACAAGCTCGCCAGCTAGCCTATACCGACAACCCTCACCATTTTGTCGCCTTGCGCGCGTCGATCAAGGCACTTGAGTCCCCTGCTGAGACAGCCACCGAGCGGGCGGCAGCCTACCCAAGGGATAGCACCGGAAGACGCACCGCTCTGGCCAAGTGGCTCGTTCATCAGGACAACCCACTCACCGCTCGGGTAGCGGTCAATCATATCTGGTCTCGACATTTCGGCATGCCAATCGTGGATCCCCCCACCGATTTTGGCCGTCGAACCCCTGCCCCCGCTCTTCAGGACGTACTAGACTATCTGGCCACCTTCCTGACTCAGCATTCCTGGAAGATGAAACCATTGCATCGTTTGATTGTGACCAGTCAGGCCTACCGACGAAGCAGTTCATCACTCGAGACCATGGAAGACAACACTTCGAAGGACCCTGAAAACCATTGGCTTTGGCGACAGCACCCCAAACGCATGGAATCACAGGTCATCCGCGACAGCCTCCTGCATCTAGGTGGGCTACTTGACACAAAAATAGGAGGCCCCAGCCTGCCAGCGGATCAAACCCACGCCCGACGCAGCCTTTACTTCAGGCACTCCAGAGATGATCAGGAGCGTTTCCTGACACTCTTTGATGATGCCTCCATCCTGGAATGCTACCGAAGGTCCGAAAGCATTATCCCTCAACAAGCCCTGGCCCTTTCCAATAGTCAGTTATCCATGGATGCGGCCAAGGCCATCTCTAAGGGATTGCTCACCAGGCACGACAAACGTGCCATGAGCGATGCATGGTTTGTCGAACAGGCCTTTGTGCAACTGCTCGGATGGTCTCCCACCGAACAGGAAAGAACCCTGTGTGAGGAATCCCTGAAACACTGGCGAGGGACCGCAGAGCAGGAGGATCAAAGCATTACTCCCGAAGCCAGCCTGATCCACACCCTGATCAATCATAATGATTTTGTCACCATTCGCTGATTTATGAGCGTTTTTTCCAGTCATAGCCGTAGGCATTTCCTCAACCGCGCGGCGCTTGGGTTTGGTTCGATTGCTTTACAGTCGCTGCTGATGCGAGAGCTAAATGCCAAGCCTGGACCTGGCTTCGGACATTATGACCACAGCGCCAAGGCCAAAAACATTATTTGGCTCTTTATGCGAGGCGGGGTCAGCCACATGGAAAGTTTCGATCCCAAGCCAGCATTGAATCGGTATGCCGGAAAAACCATAGAAGAAACCCCCTTCAAGGAGGTTCAGTCTCCAGAGAGACTCAAGAAAGTCCGAGTGGTGGTGGTCAATGACGCCAATGGACAGCAACGCAATAAGCTCTACCCCCTTCAAACCGGCTTCAACCGCTATGGGCAATCAGGGATGGAAATCAGTGATTGGTTTCCGTACATGGGGAGTTGTGCTGATGACCTGGCAGTCGTTCGCTCCATGTGGACAACCGATGACAATCACGGAGCGCAGGTGCAATTCCATTCCGGCAGGCACATGCTTGATGGGCGACACCCCACGATCGGCGCCTGGGTCACCTATGGCCTGGGTTCTCTCAACGAAAATCTGCCGCAGTTTGTCACGATGGGACCGCGCTTCTTTGATACAAGAGACGGTCACTACTTGGGGCCCGCCTACGATGCCGTGCCACTCCATCTGGACAAGGAGCAACCCTTGGACTTTGCCCAACCCGAGCATGCCATCACGGCGAAAAGGCAACAGGAGGAGTTCGCATTGAGTCACCGGCTCAATCAACTCAGACGCTTGAGCTTTCCCTCTGACAGCCAACTTGAGGCTCGGATTCAATCTTACGAGTTAGCCTACCGCATGCAGCGCTCGGTGCCCGATTTGCTCAATCTGGATCGTGAGCCAGCTTTTATCCGAACACTTTACGGTTTAGACGAGGAACATACTCGTCCCTTTGGCCGACAATTGCTGGCGGCTCGCCGTATGGTCGAACGAGGGGTACGCTTCATTCAGATCATGCATGGAGATGGGGCAGCAGGTGCTTGGGATGCCCACAGCGGACTCAAAGCCAACCACCAAAAACTGGCTGGACAGGTCGATCAACCGATTGCAGGGCTGATTCAAGACCTCAAGCAGCGCGGACTTCTCAAGGAGACGATTGTGGTTTTTGCTACTGAATTCGGCAGAACTCCTGGCTCCCAAAACAGCGATGGTAGGGATCATCACCCTTACGGCTTTTCGGTTTGCTTAGCTGGTGGTGGCATCCGCGGGGGCACCATTCACGGGCAAACCGATGAAATTGGCTTTCATGCCGTCGAACATCCCCATTACGTAACCGATATCCATGCCACCTTGCTGCATCAACTAGGTCTCAACCCCCACCGCATGGAGGTGGCACAACACAAGCGCCTGGAACAGGACTTTGGCCACATCATTCACCCCATCCTGTCTTGAACCTGGTGCCGCTACCTGCACGATGAAGAGTCACATTGAACGCCTTACCGAACCTGTCGACCCCCAAGCATTGCTCAGTGTGATAGGTGACAAGCCCGGGACGATATGGCTGGATTCTTCGAGCACGCATCACCCCAATGCTCAATTCAGCTTGGTAGTGACCCAGCCCATCATCACCCTTAGCACTCGCGGATCGGCATGCCGGGTGAGAGACAGCGCCACGGGAAAGAAACGCACTTTATTTGGCAACCCATGGGCGATCATGGAAGCAATGATGCAACCCTTTGAATGCCTGGAGGAGCTTGATTCTCCTTTTCCTTTAGGCGGTTGTTTTGGCTTCTGGGGATATGGTCTGAAACACTTTGTCGAGCCAAGACTCGAGCGACGTGCTGTCTATGGTGGCCCATGCCCAGATGCCTACTTGGGTTTTTATCCCAGCCTGCTTGTCATCGACCACCAGCATGGAACGACGTGGATCGTGGCAACAGGATTTCGGGCCGATGGCTCTAATTCCAGGGAAACGGTGACCAGTCAGGTTGATGGGTGGAAGCGTATTTTGGAGGCGGCCCACCAAGCTCCTGTTAAAAGCCCAGCTTCCCCCAAGTCAATCGTTTCTGTCCCTTGGCAATCCCATCCTGACCGCGATGCTTACCTGCGTAGCGTTCAAATGGCCAAGCACTACATCCAGCAGGGCGACATCTACCAACTCAACCTGGCCAGAGCACTGAAGCTCAACGACCCAGCCCCAGCCCTTGACCTTTACAAACAAATCCAACATGTGTCCCCGGCTCCTTTTTCAGGATTCCTCCAGGCAGGTTCTTATCAAATCCTGAGTAGCTCACCTGAGTGTTTCCTCAAAGTAGATGGATCCCACATACAGACCCGCCCCATCAAAGGCACTCGCCCAAGAGGGGCTGACCCTCAGAGCGATGCCACCCTTGCTTACCAATTGCAGTCCAGTGAGAAGGAGCGAGCAGAATTGCTAATGATCACCGATCTACTGCGGAACGACCTAGGAAAGGTCTGCCGCTATGGTAGCGTGATGACACCTGAAATCATGAAACTGGAGCGTCACCCTCAAGTTCATCATCTGGTGTCCACAGTCGAAGGCATGCTGAGAGCAGACTGCACCCACCTGCATGCGCTGAGAGAATGTTTTCCTGGTGGCAGCATCACGGGAGCACCCAAATTTAGAGCCATGGAACTCATCGAACAACTGGAACCGCAGGCCAGAGGACCTTACACCGGGTGCATGGGCTACCTTGGATTCAACAAAATGAGTCAGTGGAATATCCTCATTCGTACAGCCATTCGAACCCACCGCGAACTCACACTTCACGTGGGTTCAGGCATCGTGGCTGACTCCGATCCTGAATCAGAATTCCAGGAGACGCAGGATAAGGCGGCTGGCTGGTTACGAGCTCTGGAGGGATTACCCCAATCCACTCGCCCACTCCATCCCACCAAACAGGCTGCTGCAAAATACCGTAAGCCATGAGAATTGCATCCCTACTCAATCAACCCAAGGTGTCCCTGCTGGCTGGAATACCCAGCCTGAATATGAACCTCTTTCACAAATGTCAGTTTGCCGTAGGGGATCCTGCAGTCTGGCTGGAATGGCCTCAACTCGATGGGCATATCGAATCATTGTTCTTGCTACGGGACATTGAGATGGAAAGGGCCAGAATTGAGAGTCAAGCAAGCCATGTCGCCTGCCCTGCCACCTTCGAGCCCATCGGGGGGCTCAGTGGGGATCGTGAAACGGCCACCGCCCAGGCCTTGGCTCATTGTTTGAAGACGCACCACGTTTTGGCTGTGAGGACAGATCGCACTTTGCCATTTGTGTATGCCAACATCTTGCAGGAATCAGGAGTCCGGCTTGAGTATGATCCCAACATGGGGGTGATGGATCGGCGATTTAAAAGCGAAATCGAACTCAAACACCTCGCGCAGGCTCAAACGGTCACCGAGAAGGTCATGCTCAAGGCCTGCCAGACCATTTGCCGGGCTGAGGCCGACCCTGATGGCAAACTGTATCATGAAGGATCCCTCCTGACCTCAGAGCGCCTGCGATGCATGATTGATGATTGGCTACTCAAGGAAGGATTCGCCAACCCTGGCAGCATTGTTGCCTGCGGCAAGCAGGGCGCAGATTGTCACGCCGCG
>JALRAZ010000071.1 GCA_023257935.1 Verrucomicrobiota bacterium | reverse complement strand
ATGGAATAAGTGGGTGACATGCGACAAGGCAAAAGCCAAGGCTTCACTCGTCTCCTCCATGAGATTGGCGGCGATTGGACACCCCTGCTCCAACGCCTCTTTGAGCACCCTGGCCTGGCCGTGGCTCAGTTCTCTTGAAAGCCTGGCAAGAATCGAATCAGGGGCGCCCTGACTTGCAGCCATCACTCGACGATCGACCGACCAACCCGAACACATGTCCTCCAAAATAGTTCCCTGGCGGTCCAAGCGAAGGTGCCCCAATTCACTCTCCGTGGTATGAGCCCCATGATAGATGGAGTGATTGACAATCATACCGCCGCCTACCCCACTCCCAAGGGTTAGGTAAAACAAGGATGGGCGTCCAATGCCCGCTCCATACATGGCTTCGCCCAGGGCAGCTACGTTAGCATCATTGTCCACAGTCACTGGACAATGACACATCTTCTCCAGCCACTGCCCCAACTCAAACCCATCCCATCCATCGATGTGATGAGAACAGATGACGGTGCCGCTTCGAGGATCAATGGGACCACCAAACCCCACGCCCACCCCATCAAAGGAATGACCCTCATCTTGGAAACCGAGGATGGCTTCGCGAATCTGCTCCAAAATACCTTTCGCACCGCGCAGGCGGTCCACCTGAAAGCGCTTGGTATCCTTGATCTGCCCATCCTGATCGCCCCTGACAACTTGGATTTTGGTGCCACCAATTTCTATCCCAAGGAAGGTTTTATTCATGGTGCTGATGATGGGGCTTGTAAGGTGCGGGATCCATTGTTTTTGAGAATAGAGGGTAACTGGATGTATTGACTCCGAATCTTCTGGGAGTCAGCCATACCCAGCTCCAAGAGCTGAGCATTTTCATAAAGAAGCCGAATCTTCTCATCAACAGGTAGGTCAGCTGAGTGCCTCAGTCGGCTCAATTCCCCAAAGGAAAGTACATCCATGGCTACCGGATCAACTCCAATCATTAATCGATGCATGAGGTTTGAATACTGCAGGAAACCGCGATCTTCACCTTGATACTGACATATCAATCCATCACAGAGGACAAAGGCGAGTTTGTCATAGAGTGCTTCCATGGCGAAAATTTCGGGAACAGCTTGATAGTATTGAGTCCCTCCAATCAGAAACCTGTGAAAATTATCTACCGAGGCAGCTACCAAGCCCACCAAGTTACCATGCACACCGCCCAGGTAGTGATTGAGCATCGGATGGATCACGATCAACCGAGTCAGCTCCTGAGTGACCAGGTTGGAAACAAAGGATCGCCTACCAACCCCTTCTCCATCCTTACCAAACTCATGATCTCCAAAGACCAAACTCCCAACCAAAGGGGCCTCATGAAAAACGCTGTCGTCATAGCCAGCGTCCTGAGCACCAGCTAACTTTACCCGCAATTTCTGAGCCAGATCCTGATAACCAGTGGCCATCAATGAGCCCAGGCGACGATCCCAGATGACGACCTTTTCGGGTGGAAAGCCGGTTGAGAGTAAACTGCTGATAACGGCCTCAACCACCGCAGGACGGGTCCCGCTAAGTCGACCGGGTTCGCTCAAGATTTTGAACCCCACCCTGTCATCGGGCAGAATGAAGTGAGCCCAAGCTTCCGAAACAGTCGATTCGCCGGTTGTGGCCAGAAGAAGCGACTGAAACATCTGCCCCACAACCTCTGCATTGGGATGATATTGATCCATCGAATCAGGATGCTCGGCGATCAAGACCAGGGGTTCGGCCGACTCATCCCGATCGCTGCTCCCAAGCAATGGATCAGCCATAGCACTGAAACCCACCATGACACCCGAGCTCAGGCAAACCAACATTTGAAGCCAATTCAGGGCCAACATCTCAAGCTGCATCAGGTCAAATGTATGGGTTGGGCGATCCATGGTTGCCATCGGATGAAAGGTATTGGTAGTTTACACCAAGTCATGGGTCAATGACCACCCTTGATCATCCCAATGAACCCTAAGCATTCATGGTGGAAAAAGTGGATTCGTCCACTCAGTCCTTTTGGCTCATGCTGGATCGCGGCATGTAGCCTGATGATGATTTCCGGCTGTTCCAAACCCGGAGTCGAGGAACTCTATCAAGGCAAGCAGGCGCTGGATGACGGGAATTATGCTAAGGCCATCACCTCATTCAGTTCGGCGACTTCAAAATTAGAAGCTCCGGCAAGAGCCTATAATTATCTCGGCATTGCCTACCAGCGAGATGGGCAATACATCATGGCAAGGGATGCCTATGCTAAAGCCCTCAAGCAGGATGAAAATTTGGCACAATCTCGTTTCAACCTGGGGTTATTACTCCTGGAAAACCAGCAGGCCAAGCTGGCTGTGGAACAATTTCAAACCTTTCAAATACTTCGACCTGATCAGCTGAAGTCACTGCCCTACCTAGCCTTAGCCCACTACATAGATAGGGATCTAACGGCCGCTCAAACCGTGTGCCAACAGTTCTTGGAACGCGCACAGGGGGCTCAAGTCGATGATGAAACCATCGCGAGAGCCCACAACCTCATGGGACTGATTCAACACGGTCTCGGGAAATCTAGTGACGCTTACAACCATTTCCACGCATCCCTCCAGTCACGCCAGGATCACGGCCCTGCCCTCTGGAATCAAGGTATGATTGCTTACCCAGATCTGAACCGTGCTGATCTGGCCGTCAAAAAGCTCCGGGAGTTTACATTTCGTTCACCTGAAAACCCCCTCGTGGCATCTGCCAGAGAGCGTGCAGATCTGCTCGAGGAGCAATTCTACACTCCGGCCGAGCCGGAAACGGTATCAGAAACATCTGAAACTGATGAGCAACAAGCTGCAACACCAGAGCCTGCTAGCTCATCACAGCAACAAGCTTCCAACCCTGACACGGACCTCACTGAAAAAGATCCCACCCAAACCGATGCACTGACATTGACCACGGAGCTGACTCCCTTGCCTGATGGTGAGACCAGAACCGATGATTCACAAGATCTGGCCGACGAAGCGAAACAAGTGAGCACTAACCTCACCGAGACACCTGACACCCCAGAGCCCAGCACCGATATTACCAAGACAAATCAGGTGAGCAACGCAGTCCCAGATTTGGCCCTCATCCAAAGCACTGAATCTATTGAGCGAGGGAATGAACCAACTGAGGTCCCATTAGAAAACAGGCTTGATGTCGTGGCTGCGGAGGCTGTTTTACCTGAGAGCACCCCTCAGGAGGACGACCAGATGACAGAAGCACCTAGGCAACGGCTTCAAGATCTCAACCCACCTCCCGGCGTGACGCCCCTACCACCTGGACGTCGATTCAATCCCTACCGCTACCTGCTCCCTGGCCGCCCTGAGGCCGGCGATCGCCGATTGGCGCAGCCCTGGCTCAACCGCGGCAACCGTGCCTTCGAGCGGCGCAATCATGCCGATGCCATCGAAGCCTATGAGCAAGCCATCGCCTTGGATCCTGGATTTTTCGAAGCCTACTTCAATTTAGGGCTGGCAGCACTCAATGGGGGGGACCCAGCAACGGCATTACCAGCCTATGAACATGCCCTGGCCATCAATCCAAATCATCGCGATTCTCGATTCAATCTAGCCCTGGCCTTGCGTCAGCAGGACCACCTCAGGGACGCCGCACGCGAGCTGGAAACCCTTTTGACCCAGAACAAGTCAGACTTACCCACTCTCTTTCAGCTCGGAGAGTTGTATTCAGGCCCTCTGCAGCGACCAGTGCGTACGCGCGAAATTTATCAGCAGATCATCCAGCGTCACCCCGAGGCTATTGAGGCTTCTACGGCTCGGCGATGGATGCAGGCCAATCCGTGAAATACCATGAGCGGTTTTATTGGCACTGAAGTGGTGGAGCAGATCCGCCAGGCGAGTGACATCGTTGAACTGATTCAGTCCTATATCCCTCTCAAGCGAGCCGGAGGCACATGGAAAGCCCGTTGCCCCTTCCATAACGAGAAAACCCCAAGCTTCAATGTCAACCCTCAGCGACAGACATTCTATTGTTTTGGCTGCCACAAAGGCGGTGATGTCTTCAGTTTTTTGAGGGAGTATGAAAACCTCACTTTTTTTGAAGCGGCAGAGCGTCTAGCAAGTCGGGCTGGGATTGAAATCAAAACCTCTTTTGATCCGCGACAATCTGAAAAAGCCGATTTAAAGCGAGCCCTACTCGAACTCCACCAGCAGATCGCTCACCGGTGGCATGAATTACTTAGCGAGCATCCACAGGGGGAGGTAGCAAGAGATTACCTGAAGTCCAGAGGGGTTACTCAAGAAGCTATACGGCGTTTCCAACTCGGTTACGCCCCACTTGCCTGGGATGATCTCATGCGGTGGTCCAGGGCCAAAGGACATGACCGCAAGCTACTCGAGGACGGGGGCTTGATCCTTCAAAAGAAAGATGGGAAGGATTATTATGATCGCTTCCGCGGGAGGTTGATGTTTCCGATCACGGATGCCCAAGGCCAATGCATCGGGTTCAGTGGGAGACTGATCGAGGGTGACACCAAGGTCGGCAAGTACATCAATTCCCCGGAAACCCCACTTTTCAAAAAGGGGCACGTTATTTTCGGCTTAGACAAGGCCAAGCGAGCTATCTTATCGAGTAAGACAGCCATTATCTGTGAAGGACAACTGGACCTGATTGCCTGCCACATGGCAGGCATCGAAAACGTGGTGGCGCCGCAGGGGACAGCGTTGACCTTGCAGCATGCGACCATCCTGAAGCGCTATGCCGATGAAATCGTGCTTTGCTTCGATTCCGATGCAGCTGGACGTCAGGCTGCGATCCGCTCCATGGACGACCTCCTTGCATCCGGGCTCAACCTGAGGGTTGCTAGTGTCCCGCCACCGCACGATCCCGATAGTTTTATCCGGGAACAGGGCAGCGATGCATTTGGCAAATTAGTAAGCAATGCGGAAGGATTCTTTGATTTTCTCTTGCATCATCTTCGAAGCGCACACCCCGAATCCACGGATAAAGATCGCCTGAGTATTGTCGAAGCGATGGGCCAGGCTGTGGGCAAAACCCAGCATGCTGTCCTCATGGATACCTACGCTCAAAAAACAGCACTCCTGCTTCAAGTCGATGTGGAGGCAGTGCGTGAGGAGTTCCGGCGGGTGAACCGTCAGGCACGCCCCGTTGCGCTCAGAGAATCCCAGGGGTCTCATTCTGGCCAAGAAGAAGAGGGCTCCTTGCCGCAGGCTCCCCCACTACCTAAGTGCAATGTTCAGGAATACTGGTTGATGAAATTGGTGCTTAGCGAAGAGGAGGAAGAGCCACTGGACTGGCTTTTTGATCACTTGGATCTGGTTTGGATCGAACACCCAGTGGTT
>JALRAZ010000062.1 GCA_023257935.1 Verrucomicrobiota bacterium | reverse complement strand
ATGGTGCTTCTCATGGGGACCATGGTCACGATGGGGCTCACGAAGAAGCTCATGCCGGTGAAACACACGCTGAAGGAGGGCAGCACTAATGGCTTCCAACGAATTGAGCTCCTCCGTCAAGATTGCTGCCCCGCCCAGGGAATTGGAGCGCGAGCCCCTTGTGCTCAACAACCGTCCCTTGGGATGGATTTCCAACCAGATTGTGGGGATCATCGAAGGAAAGACTCCGCGCTGGTGGTGGATCACTTTCGTGATCAGCGCCCTGGTGATGCTCCTTTGCCCGATCTACATTGGCTACCTGATCACGACCGGTGTGGGTGTCTGGGGTTTGAATAGCCCAATTGCTTGGGGCTGGGCTATCGTTAATTTCGTTTTCTGGATTGGTATAGGCCATGCCGGCACGCTTATTTCGGCCGTGCTCTTCCTGCTGCGCCAGAAATGGGGGACGTCGATCAATCGGGCCGCTGAGGCCATGACGATTTTTGCGGTGATGTGCGCGGGTATTTTCCCCGGTATCCATGTGGGTCGTATTTGGTTTGCTTGGTGGTTGTTTCCATTGCCCAACTCCAACGGACCCATTTGGCCCCAGTTCCGATCACCTTTGTTGTGGGACGTTTTTGCCGTTTCTACCTATTTTACGGTCTCCTTGCTTTTTTGGTATATGGGATTGATTCCTGATTTGGCAACGATACGAGATCGATGCAAAAACTTTCTAGGAAAGTTCTTTTATGGTTTGTTTTCTTTGGGTTGGACAGGTTCCAATCGCCACTGGAGCAACTATGAAAAAGCCTACCTGCTGTTAGCTGGCCTCTCCACCCCGCTGGTTCTTTCAGTGCATAGTATCGTTTCCTTTGACTTTGCGGTCTCGCAGGTACCGGGATGGCATACCACCATTTTCCCCCCTTACTTCGTTGCGGGTGCCATTTTCTCTGGGTTTGGCATGGTGCTGACCCTCATGATTCCTCTCAGATCCATCTTCAAATTGCATGATCTGCTCACTGTCAGGCACATCGAGCTAATGTGTAAGGTGACCTTGGCCACCGGGACCATCGTTGGTTACGCCTATGGCATGGAATTCTTCATTGCATGGTATGGTGGCAATCCTTACGAGGCTTACTGCTTCCAGAATCGAGCTTTTGGACCTTACTGGTGGGCTTATTGGATCATGATCAGCTGCAACGTCATCACCCCTCAGTTCTTTTGGTTTAAGAAACTGAGAACGAACGTGGTGTTGGTTTGGATCCTCTCTATTTTCGTCAACATAGGCATGTGGTTTGAACGTTTTGTGATCGTGGTCACATCGCTTCACCGGGACTACATCCCAGCTAATTGGAGCTACTATTCTCCAACCAAAGTAGACGTGTTAACTTTCGTGGGAACTTTCGGACTCTTCATGGTTTTGTTCCTGCTGTTCATTCGCTTCCTGCCGCTGATCGCTATTTCCGAGGTCAAAGGTGTGACGGACTACGCTGATCCGCATCATCCCCGAGGAGGCGCGAAAGGAGGTCATCACTAAACATGGAAAACGCACACGCATACGGCCTTCTGGCCGAATTCGACACCCCGGCTGATGCCATGCATGCTGCCGAAAAAGTCAGGGATGCCGGCTTCACTCGCTGGGACGTGCACACACCCTTTCCCGTTCATGGGATGGACGAGGCCATGGGGCTTAAGAACTCTAAAGTGGGCTGGTTCTCTTTTTGCGGTGGCGCAACGGGTTTCACAGCCGGATACACGATGATTTGGTTCATGAATAGCTTCAATTACCCCATTGTGGTAGGAGGCAAGCCCTTGATGAGCCCAATGTTTCCATTCCCAGTGGTCTACGAAATGACCATCCTTCTTTCAGCTTTCGGCGCTATCTTTGGTATGCTTTTTCTCAACAAACTGCCAAAATTGCACCATCCGCTTCTTAAAAATCGTCGGTTCAAAGCAGCAACTGATGACAAGTTTTACGTTATCATTGAGACTTCCGATCCTCGCTACGTTGAGGAGGAAACTCGAGAATTGCTAGAATCGGCTGGTTGCAAACACATGGAAATGGTGGGGGAATGATATGAGATACTTTCTGACGCTTTACATTCTGGCCATCGTCACGCTTATCGGGGTGGCTGGCTTCCGCGGGGACATTTCTCGCAAACCACCGATTGAAGTCTTTCCTGACATGGATCGGCAGATGAAACTTCGTCCGCAGGAACCTAACGCGGTTTTCGGCAATGAACGCAGCTCCCAGCCTTACGTCGAGGGAACCATCTTTCGAGGTATGCCCTATCAGGATACCCCTATCAACACTGGGCGTATTTCTGGCACCACCAATTGGGTTGAGACCAATCCGATTGAGCTGACGGTCGAGCGAATGAAGCGAGGTCAGCAGCGTTACAACATTCACTGCCTGCCCTGCCATGGAGCTTCTGGAGATGGTAAGGGAATCACCTCCAAATATGGCATGGTTGCTGTCGCCAATTTCCACGATGCACGCTTAGTGTCGATGACCGATGGTGAAATTTTCAACACCATCACCCACGGAAAGAATCTGATGGGCTCCTACGGGGCCAATATCAACATTGAAGATCGATGGGCTGTGATCGGTTACGTCCGTGCCCTGCAGCGAAGCCGGCTGGCGACCCTCGACGAGGTGCCAGAAGCAATGAAAGCAGCCCTAGAAAAAGAATAATCCATGAGTTCTGAATCTCCTCAATCCTCCAAGCCTTCTCTGGATCTGGCCAAGTATGCGAACCTGCCCAACCAGTTGATCGTGGGCGGAGCCATCGGGTTGCTGATTGGCTTTTTTGCCTGGCGTGAGCAGTTTCTCTACAGTTACCTGACCGCTTTCATGTTTTTCCTGAGCTTGGTGCTGGGCGGTTTGTTTCTGGTCCTGCTCCATCATTTATTTGACTCTCAATGGCTTGTTCCGATCCGTCGCATCTGTGAGCATTTCGCTGGCCTGGCACCCATCCTTGGTGTGCTCGGATTGCCGGTCATCTTGATCTTTGCCAAAAGCATTTATCCATGGATGGCTATTGAAGATCCTCATTCAGACCATGCACTGCACGTTAAATACGCCTTGTTCAATCCTACCGCTTTTTGGGTTGTTTCGATTGCGCTTTTTGTGGTTTGGACATGGTTAGCCAACCGCTTGCGAAAACATTCCTTGGCTCAGGATGAAACAGGGGCTGCTACTCACACACAAGCCATGCGCAAGTATGCCGCTGGTGGAATTGTCCTCTTTGCCTTCACCTTAACGCTGGGTGTGATTTACTGGATGAAATCATTGGAGCATCAATGGTTTTCAACCATGTATGGCGTGTATTATTTTGCTGGGAGTGTTTGGACAACCCTGGCCACCATGTATGTGCTAACCGCTCTCTTACAGCGCACTGGGCATCTGGCTCCCGTGGTACGAGATTCTACATTCAAGGATATTGGGACCCTGTTTTTTGCCTTCACTGTCTTCTACGCCTACATTCATTTTTCTCAATATTTTCTGATATGGAATGCCGCCATACCTGAAGAAACTTTTTGGTATGTCAAACGTGAGAACGGCATCTGGTGGTACCTGGGCATGTTGATCATCTTTGGTCACTTCTTTGTGCCTTTCCTGACCATGCTGCGTATTGATGTGAAAAAGAAGTTAACCATCATGGCGCCTCTCGCAGGTTGGGCTTGGCTGATGCATTACGTCGACATGACATTCAACATCAAGCCAGTGATTGATCCAGAGGGTCATGGCATTAGTTTGAGCGGCATGATTCAGAGCATTGCATCCATGGCGTTCATCGGTGGTTTCCTAGCCAAGTTTTTCCTCAAGTCATTCATCACCCACGCTCCGTTTCCCCAACGCGATCCTCGTATTGCCGAAACCATGGGCGTTTATGTTGAATTAGAGTCTGAGGCGCAGGCACAAACCAAATCAGCCAAAGCCTAAGAGGGAACAGCCCACTAGCAATATTTCGAATGAACACTCGAATCACATCCCGCTCGACTCGACGGAATGAGTCAGGTGAAGGTTTTTTCTCCTTCATCTTGATTCTGGCCACCTTCTTGGTGATTGCCTTCCTCATCCGACAGACCCAAGACATGACGCGGGCTGAGAGCTTGACTGCTGCTCGAGCGGCTGAGCGGATCAAAAACCTTGAAGGAGTCCAAGCTAGTGCCAATGAGAATCTTGAAGGTTACGCTTGGCAAGACAAGGACAAGGGTTTTCTCCGCATTCCGGTGGACCAAGCCATGGCCTTGACGGTGAATGAATGGCAGGATCCTGCTGCAGGTCGCTCCGAACTGATTGGACGCATGGAAAAGGCCACGGCTCTGCCACCGCCAGCACCAGAACAACCCAGTGACTTTGAATAAATCAGAGAGCTATCAAGCCGATTCTGACTGCCCACTATCCAAAACTATGGACGAATCCTCATCATCGAAACCTATATCCGACTGGAAGGACATCGATACTTCTTATCGCTTTCCGACTTTGTTCCTCGTAGCCAAGGCCACTGGATGGTTATTGATATCGACCCTTTTCTCGCTGCTAGCCTCCATCAAGATGCATTCCCCTGAGTTTCTGTCCAACTGCTCATGGGTGACTTACGGCGTGCTAGTTCCTGCCGCGCGCAACGCCTTTATTTATGGTTTTGCCTTACAGGCTGGTTTCGCTGCCATGTTGTGGATGACCATGCGCCTGGGGCAGGTCAAGTTGAGAGGGCCCGGATTCATCTTTATCGGGATGATCTTGTGGAACCTTGCTCTGGTGCTGGGCATTTTGGGCCTGATGGGAGGGGGACTCTCAGGTTACGCGTTCCTTGACATGCCCGGATTCGTCTACCCCATGCTGTTCACGGCCTACGCACTGATTGGTGGCATGGCCATCCTCACTTTTTTCAAACGTCAGGTGAGAGAATTATACCCTTCTCAGTGGTTCATCTATGCCAGTTTCTATTGGTTTCCTTGGATGTTAACCATCGCCAGCTATGCTTTGTTTTCCTCCGAACCGGCTCGTGGTATCGCACAGGCTTTGATCAATCAATGGTATGTTTCTGGCATGACCACCATCGTTTTAGGTTTCGTGGGTCTTGCTCTTGTGCAGTATTTTATCCCCAAACTCTCAGGTCGTGATCTCTACAGCAGCCATCTCTCATTTTTTGCCTTTTGGATGATGCTTCTTTTTGGAGGCCTGACGGGGCTACTCGAAGCTCAGAGCCTACCTGCCTGGGCAGGGGTCATAAGCAGTGTTTGCAGTCATTTCGTAAGCCTTGCCTGGGTCATAGTGGCCTACAACCTCTGGAAAAGTCTTCAAGGTAGTGGACGTGGCAGTGATCCTTTCGCATTGTTGTTGGTGCGAGCAGCAGCATTGAGTGGCCTGGTAGGGGCTCTGCTGACCGCTTGGGGCAGTCGACCTGCTGCCGCAGAAGTAGTACAATTTTCTTTATTTCTGCCGGGTCTTACCTGGCTGCAGCTTTTTGGCTTCGTCGGCACATTACTCTTAGTTTCCATCTATTACTTCCTGCCTCGGGTGACTGAATTACCATGGAAGTCAGGCGGACTTCTGAGTTGGAAAGGGGTGATGACCTGCTATTTCTCCGGGGTAAGCTTGATTAGTTTGGTTTATTTAGTGGGAGGCTGGAAGCAAGGTAAGACATTGGCTGATGCCAGTAAGTCTTTTGCTGAGGTTCAGGCAGCAGCCATGACCTTTATCCGTATCAGCACTGTGGGAGAACTTCTGGTTTTTGTGGCTGCTCTCATGGTTTGCCTGAAAGTCACAGGCATGTTGATCGCTCAGTTGCGGGCTTACATTCAGTGCTGCTGTTCCTGTAAAAGCGAGGCCACTCAATAAGGTTTCAGTATTTAGATCATGCAAAAAGGATATCAACTTTTCTTTGGCATCTTGGCCGTGATGGTCATCTCTTGGTTGGGCTTGGTTGTCTTTCCTACTGTTCAACTTGGACACCAGTCCACGCGGCAGGTAAAGGAAATCGGCCGACACTATCCTAGTGAACCAGGATCGATTGTTTTAAATGGTCGCAAAATTTACCAGCAGGCTGGTTGTGTTGCCTGCCACACTCAACAGGTGAGGCAGTCAGGTTATGCCTTTGACGTGGTTCTCAACGAGGTGGGGGATTTCCCCGACTCGGTGAAACAAATCCTCGTGGATGCTGCCAAGCTAGCTGGGAAAGCCCTTTCTGGTGAGGAAGCTTCGAGTCAGATGGCTCAATTGCCCAGCACCCTACTTGAGGGTGTAGATCGAGTCACCGCCGAAGGAGTCATAAGGCTTTTCAAGGATAGTGGTGCCAAGGTAGCCGCCAACATCCTGCCCTTGGGGCCGGATATCCAGCGCGGTTGGGGCCCACGACAAACGGTTGGTTTGGATTATCTTTACGATCAGCCGCTCCTCATGGGGCAGCAGCGACTTGGGCCTGATTTGGCCAATGTGGGGGCACGGCTAACTGATCGTGATTGGCACCTCAAACATCTCTACCACCCGCGTAGCGTGGTGGATGGTTCGAATATGCCTGCTTACACCTACCTTTTCTCAGTGCAGCCGATTGATGGAGAGCCTTCCCCGGATGCCCTTGAATTGAGTGAGGCTTTCTCCGCGGGCGAAGGCATGGAAGTCGTTCCCAAGCCTGAAGCCCATGCCTTAGTCGATTATCTGATGAGTCTTCGAATTGAGAACCCCGTTTTTGAGGCTCCCTACATGTTCACTCAGGCAGATCCAAGTGATATCAACAATTCTGAAATGCAACCGGCCCAATGAGCAGCAAGCCCAACAACACAAAATCCAAGGGTAAAACCGGCAACGATCGCGAACCAGGTGTTGGTAAGGCACCCGTGAGTGTGGGGGTCTTTGTGGTGACCATTCTACTGGCCTATTGGGCCATGATGGAACTCAATACCCGAGCAGGAGGGTTCAGCCGCTACGTTTACGGCCCTTATGAGTCCTATGCCGTGGTGGAGTCGGTTCAGCCGGGAAGTGGTGATGACCCCATCAAGCGCGGGGCCGATATCTATCGCAATATTTGCAGCCCTTGCCATCAGGCCTCAGGCATGGGTGCCCCGGGTCAGTTTCCTCCTTTGGCAGGTTCAGACTGGGTCAATGTCGAGGGCCCCAACCGGATGCTTCGTATTGTCCTCAATGGTCTAGGAGGCCCTATTGAGGTAAACGGTGAGACCTGGAATGCTGTCATGCCTGGTTTTGGTGATGTCATTGTTTCAGACGAAGACCTGGCTGCAGTGATCTCTTACGTGCGAAACAGCTGGACCAATGAAGCCAGCATCTGCACCCCAGAGGAAGCTGCAGCGGTTCGTGCTGAGAGTGGCGATCGTGGCAGGGCCTGGACTTCTACTGAGTTGCTGGCTTTACCGCTTGAGGTCCAATAAGGGCTCCTGAGCAAGATTCCTAGCCAGACTAACCTGGCTAACACACATGGACCCAAACCCCACCAGCTCTGTGACCCGAACCCGCGTTGGCATGGGTTATGATGTCCATCAGCTGAAGGAGGGAAGGCCCTTGGTTCTGGGCGGGGTCACGATTGAACACCATCGTGGTTTAGATGGTCATTCTGACGCGGATGTGGTCCTTCATGCACTGTGTGATGCGATCTTTGGTGCCCTCGGCCAATCGGACATCGGTCAGTTTTTCCCCAATACCGATCCGAGGTGGCAAGACGCACCCAGTACCCTTTTTCTGCAGGAAGCCGCTAAGCAACTGCGAGAGCAACAAGGGACGCTTGTTAATCTCGACATCACCATTATTGCTGAAGAACCCAAGGTCAATCCTCACGTGCCTGCCATGAAGGCATGCATCAGCAATTGTCTCGGACTGCATACCTCACAGGTTGGAATCAAGGCGACTACCAATGAGCGCATAGGATTCATTGGGCGAGGGGAGGGTATCGCCGCTATGGCCGTTGTCAGCTTGGAAATCCCGCACGCCTGCTAGCTACTTGAGTCAATCAGGCTCAGAATAATCTTCTGATTGAGCATATACTCGAGTGTCGACCTTGGGTGGCTTGGTTAATCTGCCCCAACCAACTTGTCCCTAAGGCGAGTTTTCTGGACTTTTCCTGTAGCCGTACGAGGCAATGATTCCAGAAAATGAATCTGTTGTGGGACCTTGTAAGAAGCCAGCTGAGGTTTGAGAAAGCTGACCAAATCGATCGCTTGGGCTGAGACGCCATCCTCCATGACCACAAAGGCAACAGGTTGCTCTCCCTTCCTTCCATCAGGCTTACCGACCACCGAGGCCTCTTTCACCCCATCATAGCGATAAATGATTTCCTCGATTTCTCTGGGATAAACGTTGATTCCATTGACTAGTAGCATGTCCTTCTTGCGGTCGGTGACATAGAGAAAGCCCTCTGCATCTTGGTGCCCCATATCACCGGTTTTCAACCAACCTTCACAGAGTACCTCTCTGGTTGCCTCTTCGCGTTTCCAGTAGCCGAGCATCACATTGGCCCCTCGGACCCACAATTCTCCGGTTTCACCAGCGGGGAGTTGCTTCCCCGCTTCATCCTTTATGGCCACTTCCACATCGTGGATGGGTAATCCGATCGAGCCGGGCTTCTGAGGTCCGGCAATGGGATTCAACGTGACGACTGGACTGGCCTCACTCAAACCATAACTTTCTATGATTGGAGCAGGCGAGGAGCGGTTGAAGCGCTTCAGGATTTCCATGGGTAGGGGTGCCGCGCCACTGATGCACAATCTGAGTGGGAGTTTGGGAAGATCCATCGAAGCCCAGGCCCGGTATAGCTGAGGGATGGCAGGCAGGATGGTGGCATGGCGACGGCAGATGTCCTGCAGGACCCTGCGGGCCGGATGCAGGCTTTTGAGTAACAAGATGGAAGCGCCACAAAGGATCGGCATGATCACCCCAACGGTAAGCATGAAACTGTGAAAGAGCGGGAGAACCACCGCCACTCGGTCCGCCTGGGTGACTGCCATCGTATGCCTACAGCTTGTGGCATTGTGGAGCAGGTTACGATGGGTCAGCATGGCTCCCTTGGGGTTGCCTGTCGTCCCGCTGGTGTAGATCAAGACCGCCAGGTCCTCCTCCGATGCCTGCGGTAATCGGTTAGCGGGCAAGGATGGGTTGGGTAAAGAGTCTTGCTTGGTACGAAGACATGACTCCGAGGGCGAATCGATGCTTCCTTGCCAGCGCTGCATTGGCTCGCTGGCTTGCTGGTGCTTTGAATCAACCAGAACAACCCTAGCCTCAGCATCGCAGAGAATGCCCTCAGCCTCATGATAGGTCAGGAAATGATTGATGGGCACAACCACCGCACCGCATTGAAGGATGCCCAGAAAACAGGTAATGAATTCAGTGCAGTTATCCATCCAGATCGCCACGCGATCACCCGGTTGTATTCCATGGTGATCGATCAGATGCGCGGCTACTTGCCGGGATAGGCATGACAATTGCCCGTAGGTGAGTGATGATTCCCCATGGTAGAGGACTACCTTTTCCCGGTTTTGCCTGACTGCATTGACAAACATTGAAGCCAGATCCATGGGCCCATCTTGAATTCAAGCCCCACGCAGTCCAAGCATTTTGCTTTCCAACCCAGCACATCGTCCATAAAACATCTCCCTCTGGGTTTGAAATCCCCAACTAACCTGACTCATGGCCGAAGCCACATTCAACTCAGCACTGCTGAACCAGCCTGCCACGTTGCAGAGCGTGCTCAAGGCAGCTTCGCGCGCCTCTGAGATTGCGCTGGATACTGAAGCGGACAGTATGCATGCCTATCCCGAAAAGGTCTGCCTTATCCAGATCCGCATCGGCAAGCAGAGTTGGTTGCTTGATCCCTTGCTGGATATGGATCTTGGCCCTTTGATGGAGGTATTTGCGCGCAAGAGCCTCCTCTTCCATGCGGCTGATTATGACCTCCGCTTGCTCTTTCGTCGCTATGGTTTGAGGCCTGCGAGCATCTTTGACACGATGTGGGCGGCTCGTATGGTGGGCCACGAGCGCTTTGGGTTGGAATACATGGTCAAACACTACTTTGGCATCCAGCTGGAAAAGGGCCCTCAGACGGCCAACTGGGGTCTGCGTCCTCTTACTCCAGTTATGGAGACTTACGCATTCAATGATGTGCTTCATCTTAGCCCTCTGGCTGATCTGCTCCGCAAGCGGCTCATTGAGCTAGGGCGTTTGAGCTGGGTGGAACAAATCTGCGAGCGCGTGATCCAGCAAGCCTGTGAACCCGAGCAGGACCTCTCCGACACTCAGTGGCGACTCAAGGGTAGTCATCGCCTTGGCCGTCGTGGATTGGGCTACCTCCGATCAATCTGGTCCTGGCGTGAGCAGGAGGCGGTTGCCAGTAATCGTCCTCCTTTCTTCATTCTCTCGCACGATACAGCGGTGGCCATGGCTGAAAAAGCTGCCACTGGAGGAGGGTGGCGCGAAATGATCCCTCGCCGCATGGCTGTAAGACGCCGCAAGGCGCTTGAAAAGGCAGTCAAAGAGGCTGAAAGCTTGCCCACGACATCCTTGCCTGAAAGGTTGAAAATCAAGCGCCATCGCGCTACCGATGCGGAAAAAGCCAAAGCTGATCAGCTCAAGACAGTCAGAGATCGTGCTGCCAAGAAGCTTGGATTGGATCCCTCACTCATCGCCAGCCGGGCGACCTTAACTCGCCTGGGTCTTGAGGACGGCCTGGCTCGAACCGAGCTTATGGCCTGGCAAAGGCAATTGCTCGAACTGGACTGAGCTTCAGTCCTCCAGTCGCTGGTAGGCAAATCCCTTGAGGTATTGCGTTTCAGGGATGGATGGAACTATCGGATGATCCACCGGCTGCGAGAAGGTTGCCACACGTCTAAGGATCCAACGATTGTCCATCGCCGCCTGAATGACCGAAGCCTCGAAGGTCAGTGGATCGATGTGATGCGAACAGCAGAAGCTTGCCAGTATCCCGCCGGGTCGTAGCAACCGCATGGCCCGCAGGTGGATTTCCTTGTAGCCTCGTAGAGCTTCACTGATGGCATGTCGATTTCGGGTGAAGGAGGGTGGATCCAGGATGATCAGGTCGAACATATCCTCGAGTTGAGGTTGTTGACTCTTTTCCTTGAGCCAGTCAAACACATTGCCATGAACCCAATCACATGCCTGGTCCAGGCCATTCAATGCGGCATTTTGTTGTGCTGCTTGGAGTGCCTCCTGACTTTGATCAATGGCGATCACTTTCGAAGCCCCAGCCTTGGCGCAGTGAAGAGCAAACCCTCCCATGAAGGTAAAGGCATCTAGCACTCGAGGGGAGTTAAGCCCTTGGGTCAATGTACCCACGCGGCTGTAGTTTTCGTATTGATCGAGATAAACGGCGGTCTTGTGCCCCTGGTGCAGCGGGATTTGCCACCTGAGTCCATTCATCTGAACTTCAAGGCGATTGGCAGGTTCGGTGCCTTCCTTCTCAAAGAGAACCGATCGACGTGGTTCCAGGCCTTCCATGGTTCGCCCCACACTGTCATTGCGTTCGATGATCCCGGAGGGATTCATGACCTCAACCAGTGCCTGCGTGATGATGGGGAGGTTGTGGTCCATACCCAGGGAGGTTGTCTGAACGACCAACTGATCACCATAGCAGTCCACAATAAGACCGCTGAGACCATCGCCCTCTGCATGGATCAGTCGATAGCAGGATCGTTCTCCTAGGTAACGCTTCCTCAAGGCAAGGGCTTGCTTGAACTTGTTGATGAAAAAAGTTTTGTCCAAGGCCTGCTTTTGCCTGGAAAGCAAACGAACCCGAATCTTCGACCCACTGTTGTAGAACCCCACCCCCAGAAAGCGTCTTCGATGGTCGCGAACCTGAACCAGAGCCCCATCAGCAGGTTCTTGAGTGATTTTGGCTATATTTCGGGTGTAAACCCAGGGGTGACCAGCCTGAATGCGCTCAGATTCCCCGTGACGTAAATGAATGGTAGGCCAGGTACTTGCTGGCTGATTAGGGCTCATGTTGATTGAAATGAATTGGGAGACGGGCTCAGGAACCCTTGAGGATGCGTCGGCAGGCCAGGGCTAGCGCCTTGAGATCCTTCTGCGACTTGGCTTCAATGTAGCATCGAACCAGCGGTTCGGTGCCACTGGCGCGGAAGGCCACCCACTGTTGCCCCGGCAGCAAAAACTTGTAGCCATCTATGGAGATGAAGGATTCCACCCGATAGCGTCCCACCTTATCCAGGCCTTTGGAGAGACGATCCAGGAGTGCTTCCTTAGCCTCGGCAGGGATACGCACATTGATGCGATCTGTGAAATAGGGTCCCGTGGTCTGCTCGATTTGCTTGAGAATCTCACCGAGCGATTTTTTTTCATAGGCACAGAGTTCGGCCATGAGCAGACAGGCCAAAATTCCGTCCTTTTCAGGGACATGCCCTTTGATACTCAGGCCACCGGATTCCTCCCCTCCCACGATGATTGGTTCAGATTCCATGAGGGCTCCGATGTGTTTGAATCCTGTGGGGGTTTCGTGAACCTTGATGCCAAACATGGCCGCCACATCGTCCACCTGGTGACTGGTGGGGACGGTGCGTACGACCGCACCCTGCCATTTACGGTTCTTGGCCAGGTGGTAGAGTGCCAGAGCCAAAATTTGGTTGGGCGTCAGCCAGGTGCCATCTGTGTCGACAATGCCGAAGCGATCGGCATCGCCATCTAGCCCCAGACCCAGTTGCGCCTTGCCTGAGAGCACGCAATCCCTGACCTCAGCCATACCTGCTTCATTGGGTTCGGGATGATGCCCGCCGAATCCTGGATTGAGTGTATCATGAAACCGCGTGACCTCGGCCCCGGCTTCTTCCAGCAATGCGTCCAGATAGCCTCGTCCGGTTCCGTACATGCATTCGACGGCGATTTTCATCTTGGCCCGCTTGATTCTTGGTAGATCAATCAAGGACCGCACTTGCTTGAGGTAGGCTTCCCTGGGATTGAAAGTGGGGCAGGGTGTTTGCGAGGAGGCATCACCGGGCCAGGTCCATCCTTTCTGCTGGAGTTTGACAATCTCCTTTTCGATGGCTTGAGTCACCTCCTTGGAAGCCCCAGCGCCATCATGCATTGAAAGCTTCAGCCCTTGATAGCATGCGGGGTTATGACTGGCGGTCATGTTGATCCCTGCAATGGCCCTTCGGTGGCGGATGGCATGCGCAATCACCGGAGTGGGGGCATCGCGCTCACACATCAAAGGAGAGAGCCCGTTGTGGGCCAGAACACTGGCTACGGTGCGGGCAAACTCTGGCCCCATGAACCGGGTATCATGCCCTAAAATAATGAGCGGCTTGCGCCCATGAATGGGGGAGCGACGCCTTTTAAGTTCCTTCTTAAGGTGGGTAGAGAGGGCCTGAGCCACCAGGGCAACGTTGGCAAAGGTGAAATCAAGGGCGATGATACCCCTCCATCCGGAGGTGCCGAATCGAATGCTTTCCATGAATTGGGTGTCAGATGGGGCCGAAGTGGCTCCCACGTTATCTAGGATTTCCAGTCAAAGGCCTTTTTCTTGATCTCGTAAATGAAACCGACCAGGAAGAGGGCCAGGAAAATCATCATGGAGCCAAAGATCAGGTGAGCATGCTCAACGAGCATGTCTTTGTAGACCACCGCCCATGGGTAGAGAAAAACCACTTCGACATCAAACAGGATGAACAACATCGCCACTAGGTAGAACTTCACTGAGAAACGAGCACTGCCTTCCCCAACTGGCAGCATGCCGCACTCATAGGCGGTATCCTTGATTCGCGAGCGGTATCCCGTTTTGCCGAGGATGGCAGAAGCCAGCAGCGTGCCGAATGCAAAGGTGGCGGCCAGAGCACCCAACATCAAAACCGGAATGTATTGCGCCAATTGCGATTCCATTTAGATCAACATAAAAGTCACCCAAGTGGCTTGCAAGTGATTTGTCTGGCGAGGGTTTACCCGCGCAAGGGCTGGATGCCACCGCCCTCATGCCATGTTGCTTTGGCTTTCGTAATTGAGTGGGTCAGGATTTTTTTGAATCAAAGGGTTAATAACGGGTTGACGAGCCAAGGGCCTTTGGCATACATTCTGGCTCCCCGTTCGAGCGGGGGCGTAGCTCAATTGGTTAGAGCGCTGCCCTGTCACGGCAGAGGTTGCGGGTTCGAGCCCCGTCGCTCCCGCCATTTTTCTCAAATGGCTTTCTCTTAGGCGTATTCGTAATCCTTCCTTTCCTGGGTTTTTCCAGAATGGCTTCAAACGGTGGTTTGCCCTTGAGTTTGTGGATGCAGAGAGAACAATCCCTTGATGTCTGACCCACTCAGCCCTAGAGCAATCAGGCTCCAATCGGAGCTCCGGAATGCTTCACCTCAAGGTTTTGCCGACCGCTTGATTGAGTTCATGCAAGAGAAAGGGGGAAGCTGCTACGATGAGGCGGTCACCCAACTGGAGCATGGCCTTCAGGCAGCCTGGATGGCCCGTCAGGCAGGAGCCAGTGCATCTTTGGTGGTGGCAGGATTGCTTCATGATCTGGGCCATTTGCTCCTTGATGAATTCGAAGGTGCGACCGACTTCCTCTCGAACGACCTCCTGCACGAGAGGATTGCAGCCTCCTTTCTCGATGCCTACATGCCCCAGGAGGCGCTGGATGCCATCCGGCTACATGTGCCCGCTAAGCGTTATCTCTGCTCGGTTGACCCTTCTTACCTGGAGCATCTTTCGCCTGCCTCCAGGCGCTCCTTCGCCTTGCAGGGAGGAGTCATGAGCGAGTGTGAAAGGCAGCGCATGGAGACTGAGCCTTTTCTGGATTCAGCCCTCCAGCTTCGACGTTGGGATGATCTGGCCAAGGTCGCCGGCAAGCCAGTACCAGCTCTGCAGGCATACCATGCGGACTTGATGAAAGTCCGCCTTCTGGCCTGAGCTCCAACGGGGCCTTTGGCTGATCGTGACTTCCCATTCATCAGGCTCACGAGCCATCCAAGAGAGACCAGTTGGATCAAGTTTGTAACCTCATTGTCTTTGGCTTCGTCTAGGGATGTAACAACTCAAACAAGGAGACAAGTCATGAAAAAAACAACCATGTGGATAGTGTGTGCCTTAGGCCTTATCGGCCTAAGCCCAAGTGGGCTCTCAGTGGATGCGGCAGAGAATCAGAATGGGAAGCGGCCCTCTGGTGAGCAGGTCAGGAGCAAGTCCAAGCGTGATGATCGCTTGCAAACCCCATCACCTCAACGGAACAAGGGTGTGGCTCAAGGTAATCGCCAGGATGTCCGTGATCAAGGCAATCGCCGGAATGTCCGTGTTCAAGGTAATCGCCAGAATGTCCGAGATCGAGGCAATCGCCAGGATGTCCGTGATCAAGGTAATCGCCAGAATGTCCGAGATCGAGGCAATCGCCAGGATGTCCGTGATCAAGGCAATCGCCGGAATGTCCGTGATCGAGGCAATCGCCAGAATGTTCGTGATCGAGGCAATCGCCAGGATGTCCGTGAAAATGATCAGCCTTTAGAGGAAACTAGAGGTATGGGCATGGGACCCAGAGGTATGGGCATGGGACCCAGAGGTATGGGCATGGGACCCAGAGGTATGGGCATGGGACCTAGAGG
>JALRAZ010000037.1 GCA_023257935.1 Verrucomicrobiota bacterium | reverse complement strand
GACGTCAGCTCGAGTGGACGGACAGCCTCGTCCTGACGGAAGCCCCTAGTTTGGTTCATACTGGGATTGTCCTCTAACAAAAGCCAGGCCTCCGAAAAGAGGCATGGCTTTTTTCTTATCAAGAAACGGTATGCGTCAGCCGACAGGATGGATGAGCCGGAGCATCTCTTTGACGGCCACATCAAAGCCTACAAACAGAGCATGGGCCACGATGCTGTGACCGATGTTTAATTCCTCAAGCCAGGGTACTTCGTGCATCCCTTTGACATTTAGGTAGTTCAACCCATGCCCCGCATTGACCTTGAGCTTGCCTTGATGCCCCAGCTCTGCTGCCTCAACCAGGCGTTGAATTTCACGCCTCCGTGAGACTGCCTCTCCGAAACCCTCGGCGAAGGCTCCGGTATGCAGCTCAATGGCTCGAGCTCCTGTATCGATGGAAGCTCGGACCACCTCCGGGGCAGGATCGACAAACAAGCTAACTTCGATACCGGCAGCCTGGAGCTCCTGGACAGTCCTCGCGATGGAGGCCTGCTGGCTTTGGACATCCAAGCCACCCTCCGTGGTGATTTCCTGTCTTTTCTCAGGGACCAGGCAAACCGAAGTGGGGAGAAGCTTCAGAGCTTTGGAAACCATCTCCGGGGTGTTGGCCATTTCGAAATTCAGTGGGATCTTCAGGGCTGCGGCAAGACGATCCATGTCCTCATCAAGGATGTGCCTGCGGTCCTCTCGCAAATGAGCGGTGATGCCGTAGCAACCCGCAGCTTCACAAGCCAATGCAGCCTTGATTGGATCAGGCTCGCCGTCAGGGAGACCCCGATACCGCGCCTCTCGCAAGGTTGCGGTATGATCGATGTTGACACCCAGTTTCATCTTCGAATCGCCTTCAAGGCCGCTTGGGTGAGGGTTGGGTCAACTCCCAGTTTTTGAGTTTATCAGCGTCGATCCAAGGAAAGGCCTCGGCGTGCATCCAGCGTGCCAACAAGGCAAGCTCAAGCCCTGTCAAACCCAGGTGCGACTTGCGTTGGATCTCCAGGGTATGAGCATCTTTGCGCAGCAGCTGAGTGACCGAGTTGCCAAGACGGTTTTGTAGCATTTCAGTCCAGTCAAAAAAAGGACCCTGTTGCATTTGGCCTTTCTGGAACAAGGCACCTAATAGGTTGAGTAGGCTGCGATACTCAAAGATTTTTTCACCCGTTAGTTCCCATTGATAAAATCTCAGACGAGGATGATTTTCAATTTGCCCAAGGAGGGCTGCAGGCGGCGGATTGGTTCGATTGCTCAAGAGCTTGGAGAGCCCCGCCATCTGATAGGAAGACTCCCCGTATTCAAAACCCATCAGGAAAGGTTGGATGTATGGAGGCGTCATCTGCATGGTGGCCAATGTTTCATTGCCAACTAATCGCACACTCGGACTGCTCAGCAGGGAGTCAGCCATCAACTGGCTGGCCCGTTCCATATGCGGTTGAACCGACTCACTTCCCTTCTCAACGGGCCAAGTGATGTAATTGCGGTAAAGAGGCGTCGCGTTGCGCTCAACCACGCGATTCTGCGTGCGTGAAGGCTTTGCCCAGGCAACAGATTGGGAGGGAATGTCACCGCCAAACAGGGCACTGACGCCAGGGAGGCTACCGATGAGAGGCACGATGTTGCGCTGCGTGGTGAAACTGATAATCGGATCAACAATGCGGTTGAGAGGAATGGACCAAGGTTCGGTGCTTTCATCCATCGCAGAACTAAGGCTCAAAGCGCCTGATGTCCTCAGATGGTCTCCTTCGCCATGCCATGCCAATTTGACAGACTCAATGGCTTGCATGGTATCGGGCTTCAGCCACGCCATCAAGCGGGAGACTTGCAACTCCAATTTGAGCCATTGAGTTGCCAGAGGCTGAGAAGGGAAAGCATCCTTCTCCATCGACGCTATCCATGCTACCCATTGGTTGAACACGTCGGAACCCACACTGATTACAACCCACTCCCCTGATTGACCATAGCGCATCAGAAAACCAGGCAACTGGCTGGCAGCTTCCCAGTTAGCGGTAAACCCTTCCTTGAGAGGCGGATTCACCTCCCAGCCAAGCTGGGCTGCATGATTCCGAAGCAGCTTATTCCATTCAAGCTGTCGATCGGCCCCAACTCGGATAGCGATATTGAGGTTCAGGATCGAAGGTGAAACGCCATGCACCTCACCATACGATTCATGTGCAAGGAGGTCCTCAACCAGTGGCTGAAGGATTTTGACTCGTTCTGGATGGGCACTTGAGTCCAATCCGTAGAAAAGTTTATCAGGGGCCGAAGCTAGTTTGTGTATCAGCCGCTCAATCACCTCTTGGGAGGCATCTTCTTGAAGCACAGATTTGAGGACCTTCCCCCCCTCCGTACGATGAACTTGTTGGCTACCCCGAAAGTGCCAAGAACCAAGGAGGGTCTGAGACTCGGAGCGAACGAGCAAAACACCGCAAAGGAAAAAAGTCAGGCAGGCGATTTTCCGAGAGAAGCCCAGCCAACAAACCAAGGAACTCATGACATGATGATGGTCAGAGACTCAAGGTGACTTCAACAGCAATCTTGCCTACTTCAGGCTAGCAAGGAAGGCCATCAAATCACGCAACTCTCGTTTGCTGAGCATCAGGTAGAGACCTTCAGGCATACCCGAGAGACCCTTTTCGCGAGACTTGATCTGATCCGATGCAAGGGTAATCAGCCCATCCTCGGGAGATTCTAGTATCAGCTTGCCTCCCTCTTCTTCCTTGATGATTCCGGCGTAATATTCATCGTCGCTGGTTTCGATGAGGACACTCTCATATCCCTTGGCAATCACCTGATTGGGATAGAGGATGGACTCCAAAATGTAGTTTGTCGATTGGCGTGCAGCCAGACCGTCCAATACGGGTCCCACTTCCCCGCCCTCGCCGCCTACTTTGTGACAGCGCAGACAGGCTACTTCCTCTCGTTCCAGGAAAATCTTTCGACCCGCCTCAGGATCGCCTCCTACCAAAACCGATGCAAACTCCTTGAAAGGTGAGGTCTGTTTGAGGGTTTCCTGAAAGCTGCCTACTTTGGATTTCAAGGATGCTGAACCCTTGTCTTCGACCCATTCTATCACATCCAGGTGAAGCCCTGATGGCAGACTGCCTTCAACAAGCTGATCCACCAATTCACCGAGCAAATTCAGAGCCTCACTGGAGGTCTCTCGTCGCAAGGATGCCAAAGCCGCTTGCTGGCTTGCCAGATCATCCCCCTGAAGCACCTCACGAATGGTGGCAAAGCGATCGGTGGACTCTCCTTGCCACTTGAGTGCCTCCCGCCTCAAACGCCGATCTCCCTGATCCAGGCCGAAGCGCACCGCCTCAGCAAGTAACGCTGGCTCGTCCAACTCGGCCAAAGCAGCCAATGCGAGCGCCTGGATTCGATCCCCAGCAGCTGGATTGGTTACCCTCTCCATGAGCCAGCTTGCCCCAGACTGCAACTTGAGCGAGGCGACTGCTTGGATCATGGCACCAACCCACTCCGGCGCATCGGAGCTCCCGCTGTCCCCAAGCAAGGACTGAACCACTCTACGCGCATCTTCAGCCGAACGATAGGAGGAGAGTGGCTGCCAGATTCCAGTCACCCGGTCTCGGCCAGAGGGTGCTGCCCACTGTGCCAAGGCCTCTAACGCCTCAGCGCGCAAGTTATCGGACATGGCGGCATGCTTGGCGAGAGCTCCTAGGCGGATGGCATACTCTTCCCGACCAAGCCGGAAATTGGCATTGACTACCCGCCTGAGGGCTGGCTCGTCTAAATCAGGCGAAATTTCGACTGCTGCCAAATCAGTCATGGCTGACTCGATAGGAACGTCATTGATGGCCCGAGCTGCCTCGGTGACTAGGTGGGGGGCATCATCCTGAAGGAAGCGAGATACCTCTGGGCGCTCAAGTCGCCTCATGGCAAGGAGCGCCCCCATCCTGACCGCCGAAGATGGATGATCAGCAAGAGCCTCTATCCAGCGAAAATCTTGAAGACCCTTCAGGCCCATAACAGCTGCGTGCCGAAGGTAGGGATCCTGATCGTCATTGGATTGAAGCAAGGCAATCAGGGGTTCGACCGCCTCGAAGCGACCGTCCTTACCAAGTGCTATGGCGGCAAAGAATCGGGCTCGGGATGACCGATCGCTAGCAACCATGGTTGCCAGACGCCCAAAAGCAGCTGTTTGAGGGGATTCACCCAAAACTTTGGC
>JALRAZ010000551.1 GCA_023257935.1 Verrucomicrobiota bacterium | reverse complement strand
GAACCTGCCCACGGTGATCATTGAAAAAAAACCACGCCGACCGGAGTCGGCGTGGGTGTAACCCAATGTCAGCATGTAGATGAACTAAACCACAAACAGGTGGCGAATGGGTTTAGCAAGCTTCATGCCAAAGCCAAAAAGCAGGTTAAGAGTATGAAAATCAGGTCAATTTGGCGAATATCGACCACTGTAGGGGCCTAACTGTATAAGACTAAACAGCCCCCCAATTAACCGATGGCGCGGCTACTGGAAGATGTGGCTGTACAAATCACAAAACTGAAAAAAGCCATCGCTTCACTCTTGGGCCGGTAGACCCACAACACGGTAGAAGGAAGCACCTTG
The DNA here is from genome assembly GCA_023257935.1 of Verrucomicrobiota bacterium. Taxonomy (GTDB): domain Bacteria; phylum Verrucomicrobiota; class Verrucomicrobiia; order Limisphaerales; family AAA164-E04; genus UBA7971. The sequence goes on along the minus strand of JALRAZ010000551.1, from coordinate 4,416 downwards.
ATCATCAACAAGCAGAGAATGCTGCAGCAGGTGCCCAGTTCCCAATAATTCTGCAACGGATTGACTTTCGACCCTATCTTTTTCCAGCAGGAGACGATCCAATCGATATAGGGAATCCTTGAAGGATGGAAAACTCAACCACGCTGCGCCGGATTCATCTACCCTGACCGATAGTTTAGCTGCCTCTACCGTCCCTTTAGGGGCGGTTTCAATTTCGTACAACCAAGGCCAGTTTTTACCGGTCACCAGCAATCGATTGGATACGTCGTCATAGGCAATACCATTGAGCACAGCATCAGGATCTCCCAGTGCCTGCCAGGCATACAAACCTTCCAGATCCAGCCACGCCATAACCTGGCCCGTTTCTGGATCAATCCTGGCAACCCGGTCAGTCTGCCACTGGTTAGCCCATATTTGACCAGCAACCCACTCTAATTCGTTGAGTCGCATTACAGGCCCTTGCGTATCCTTGATCTGCAAGCTTTTGACCACCTTGAAGGAAGCTGGATCTCGCCATGACAACAGACTACTGCCATCACTCATGATGAATCGCTGCCCATCAAAGGTGAGTCCCCAACCCTGCCCTTCGTAGCCAAAGCTGCCTACTTGCTCAAGGCTGACAGGGTCATAGATGAAGGCTTGCTGATTTTGCCATGTCAGTTGAATGAGTTTACCCGCACCCACCGCAATGCCTTCGCCGAAAACATTCCATGCCAATTGAGTCATCCATTGAATCGTTCCTGAGGCCATGTCGACTCGGCGCAAGGAAGAAGCCCCATGATAACCACCGGTACCCTCAATGAGTCTTCCCTGGTGAATCAATAGACCTTGAGTGAAAGCGCTCGTGTCGTGCGGGTAGGTGGCGATCACCTTGAACGTGTGCACCGCAGTCACCGCATGAACAGATTGAGGTGTGTGCATCCATACCAGGACCCATGTCGCAATCGCAAGGACTCGGCTTGACCAGCGTGTTGGGCCTGGCTTCATGCTACGGGCCAGGGAATCAGCCATCGGTTTGTTTAATGCACGCTGGCTCCAATCAAGCCACCGTGCAACTACCCAATGATTATCCACTTGCATGATTACACCACTGTAGACACCAACTCCAAGATCAGTCAGGGCTGGGCACAGCTCCCTTGGCAACTTTCAGAATCCCCTGAATCATTCAGGCTGTTCAGCGCTTCCCTGGCCGTGGCAGCGGTCACCCCACTGTTGACCGCAGAGGTGACTTCAATCAGCGACTGGATGGTCTCCTGGCTCAGACCAGACTGGAGCCCTTTTTCGATTCGATGACGCGTGCAGGTCTGACAGCCTCGGGTCAATGTCACGGCCAGACCAATCAGTTGTTTTTCCCGTTCGCTTAAATGGGGCGTTTGATGAGTTTGCTCCAAGTGACAGGCGATCTTGCTAGGGTCGTATTGCATGATGTCGTGTGAAGTGGGTGGCATTTTGGTGAGATCCATGCACTCGGCCAAAACTAGCATGGAAAACTTGGGTTCACCTCATGATGGACCAGGAAAATCATCGTGCATAGATTTAGGGGACAAGGCAAGCCACCGCATGAAAACCATCCGCTGATAGCTATTGACTCGAGTTAGGCTGACAAACTCGACAGGCCATCAGGCCGCTCTCACGGGCGGCAAGCATGGTGAGTTCAATGGCTTCATTCCTAAGATATCGACAACCAGCCAAGTGGAATCGCTTGCCATGGGTTGTGCGGTAAAAAGATAGGGAGTCAGGCTTATTATCTCCGGCATGGCCCAGATGCGAGCTGCTGGCCATCGGGATACGCTTTCCCTGCCGCCAAAGCCAGGGTGAAACGGCCCCATCGTCAACCCAAAGACCACTTTCCTTGGACCTGGCGACCTCTTCTGCTCTAGCCAAATCCTTGTCTTTCGAATAGCTCAGGTAATGCCATGCAAGCCCCTGCTCTACAAGTTGGAGATTGATCCATGCCCCCTTAAGGTAAACTTGACCCAACACCCGCTGATAACGGTCCATTTCTTCGGTTTTGACATGCACCGTCTTTCCGAAAATCATGGAAGAAAGAGCTTTTCGGGCTTTTTGACCGAAAGGTTGCCCAAGCTCAGGTGCATCAATCCCTTGAAGTCTCACTTTTCGTTGGGTTTGTCCCTCCAGCAGGGTAAAAGTATCCCCATCAGCCACCTTGACAACTTTCCCTACGAGCACATCACCTCTGACCTCAAGAGAGAGACATAAAGCAAGAAGGTAGCCCCATAAGCATATGGTTTTGAGTCTCATGGCAGGTTTTTGAATCCAAAGTCGCTTTTTGTCCAATTATTTTCCTGGCAATGTGAAATATTGGACGTGAGGGACAATTGAAGGTTACCAGGCCGGCGAACTTGAGGTGGTCTCTCAAGCCATCCATTGGCGGGCGCGCGCCCGAAAAACGCTTATGGTTCTTACCCTCCTTGAGGTATCAGTGATGCTGATCCCAGACCTCGAATGCGTTGATGACGGGTCGACCATAATCCCCATACCAACTGTAGCCGTTGCGCCTTTCCTGACCGATTGCATTGAAGTCATCCTTTGGAATCCCGTCACGATCGCAAAAAAAGGGTTGGTTGGATTCGAGATCGTAAAATCTGGCCCACAGATCCGGTGCAGACGGATCACTCACAGCGACTCGGCCTCTTTGCGGGTCTCGGATCATACGAAGGCCCTTGACTCTGGATCTCTGATACCATGCAACCCCTGCGCGAACCGATGCGATCACCTCTGGGCTTGGGTCTTCCAGGCGCATTAGCAGCAGCAAGATGCCTGCACTTTCGCCGCCACTCAAGGAAGCCAACTCGTAGGACCGAGCTGATTGAGGTCTGAGGTTTTCCGCATCATGCTGGGCACACCAGACAGTAAGCTCACCCTCTATCCTGATCTGCGATTGCGTGATGCACTCAACCCCAAGGTCAAAGGCTTCACGAGCCTGTTGACGCCTAGGCTCATCAATCCAAGCATACTGCTCAGCACTCCCGACCTCCTGCAACAGTTCGAGAATCCCAACCATTGTATGATCATTGAAGGTAATGTGGCGTGAATAACCACGCTCCAGGGGAAATGTCTGAGGCCATCCGCCGCTGGGATACTGTGCCTCAAGAAGTAAATCTAGAGCTCTCAACCATGCTTTTTGAACCGTCACATTAGGTAACGCCTGATTGGCACGAGCTAGGAAGCGCAATTCTCCGGTGGTAGCTCCGTTGTCAAAGGTTCCGTCAAGCGAAGACGAATCCTCTTGGCAGAGATTGGTGGCCGTATCGATATTTTTAGGCCAACTACCCTTTGGGGTTTGCCACGACAGGACATGGGTGACAATGCGTTGGCCTTCCTCACCCTGAAACCAGGATTCTCCTTGGCGCACAAAGGTTGCAGGAATCCTGGCTTGAAGCTCCAAAGAATGGGTCAAAACCAAGGACAACAGTAAACAAAGACAGATCTCACGCCATGATTTCGGTTTTAGGTTGTGGGGCTCGACCGTGGTAAGCATGCGAGTCCATCCTCCCAAGAGTCAGAAGACGGATCAAGTATCCAAATAAAGCCTCGAAACAGGGTGAGTATAGGCGGAAATGGCGGAGAGGGAGGGATTCGAACCCAGATGCCCTTTGACTTGCAAAACGTTAGAACAACGCCTATCAACTACCCAGGCCATCTCTTCCAAAATCCAAGGGAATCCTTCAGAATCTTACTTGCAAAATCACTGACAGTTTTCGGGGTGTTGTTTTGACCCTTGCTATGAATTTTTATTTATGAGTTTTGTAGACGACCATGAAAATCCGCAACGGATTCCTCGCCGCAGTTCTTGCGCCAGCGCATCTCGGCGTTATCAATTGGAACAATGGGTAGGAACAACTGTTGAGGAGAGAATTCATGCAGCTTTGACCATGAGTCGCCGTTTTTCGTGGCTGAAGCCATCGTCCAAAAATAAAGACCGTGGACAACAGTGAACTATTTCTTAAGTCAGCGGAGGATATCGTTGACATATTAGCCAACCACCGGATCGAAGCTGTGGTGATCGGTGCGGTTGCGCTAGCGGCCCACCACTACGTCCGTCAAACCGAGGATATTGATCTGGGCATCAATGCAAGCATCGCATCGCTTCGTTTTGTCGTGGAATCGCTCAATAGGGCAGGGTATCCGGCTGTCCTACGCGAACCTGATCTGAATGATCCCCTGGGTGGTGTCATTGATGTAAACGGTCCTTTTGGCCTGATACAGATCGTCAATTTTGGAGAACGATTTCCCGCTATCATCGATGATGCCTTGAAGGTAGCCAGTATGTCAGTCAATGAAGGAAGTAAACTCAAAATCGTCTCACTCCCCCACCTGATCGCGCTCAAACTTTATGCGGGTGGATACAAATCCAAAGCGGATATTATTGAACTGATTCAACGGAACAAGGAC
>JALRAZ010000544.1 GCA_023257935.1 Verrucomicrobiota bacterium | reverse complement strand
GCGTTTGCCTGGTGGCAGCACGGTGGCTGCCGGGAAAGTAAAGGCAACACCTTGGGTGAAGCGTAGACCATCCATCACCAAGGATTGCTGACTGACATTGAGTAACTCAATGAATTCAGACTGCTCAGCTTCGGAAGGGTGGTAGTGCAGCTCACTGATGACAAGGCTTCCCGGTTGAGGCAAGCCCCCAGGGGTGTAGGTAGCCTCAGCCAAGGCAGACCATTGGCCTTGATGAAAAGCCCGTGCCTTGAGATGCACTGGGTGATCCAGCACGAGGGGCTGTTCATAGTGTGCCAGTTCCTGAGGAATAACCAGGCTATCCATGCGGCTTGCCACCAACTTGGGGGTCATCAAAAAATCACTACTGGTCAGGGAGACGTTCAACCCATGGATTGTCAGCCAATTAAGGCCCTCCAGGAGCTTGTCGTGATGCTCACTGATATCAAAGCGCTCGAACTGACTGGCCGCGCCATCATCATGTGAGGCACGGGCAAGGGCATTCCATGCCACCGAGCCCAGCGGTGCATTGGCTCGGGCTACCTCGTGGCCATTCAGGTAGGCAACAAAGCCATCATCATAGCGCATGAAAAGGTTGAGACTGACCTGACTCTCCAGCCAACTGGAGTCGTCGATGTTGAACGCAACGCGTGAGTACACCCCTGGCTGGGCAAGGCGCATGTGCCCCACATCCAGGCCTACAAATCCCTTGTAATCCGAAGGGCTCACTTCATAGCCGACCCCTGTTCGACCTGAAATCCAGTCATCATCCATCAGGAAACCGGTTTGCGTCCAGGCTAGACCATATCGATCATCTTCTGCCACCCAGGCCCAAACTTCGGCCCCATCTTCAATCATGATTCGTTCCTCTAGTGGAGCAGGCTGCCAGGGATCCGATCCATCAAGACTGTAGTAAATAATCCCTGAGGATGCCTGCATTGCGAGCTGATCGCCGACATGGACGGGACCTGGCTTGAGAGAAAAACTTGGGGCATCAATTGAAGGATAAAGCTGGGCAGCACGAAGTTCGCGAAGGAAGCCATGACTACTGGAAGCATCATGTAGGGTGGGAAGATAATGACTCACCACATTGTCCTTCTCAACCAACCAGGCATCTTCTCGAGTAAAAAAGACATTGGGCGCATGGGGTGCAGGCGGAAAGTTATCATGGTCAAGAGCATCCAGAGGTCTCGGCTGCTCCACGGCATTACCATAGGGCGTGGAAGCTTGAGTGTCTCCCCATCGAGCTGATTCAGCGACGATGGCTTTATCGATTTCATGGGCCAGTCGTTCGTATCGTTCCTGGCTAGCTTCCAGACTGAGTGCCCCTCCCTGCATAAGATGCTTGTGAACGCGGTCGGCAAACAACCTTCGAAAATCCTCATTGGCCCGGCATTGTTGAAAAAGTGCGCCCACGCCATCACTGCGGTCGTAACGATTCCAGGTGAACTTATCTAACACAATTTCCTGATCCCAGACGAAGAATCGATACCGGCCATCCCCTGAGATCGGATTGGCAGCTGCATACCCATTGTGATGAGGCCAATCCTCAGCATCCGCATAGAAATGAAGAATGAAGTAATCAGCAAGGTTGGTCAGATCAACATAGTCACTCAATTGGGTTAGGCCCTGGTCACTACTGGCATCCAAGGAACGCATCTGGTTCCAGCGAGGCCCCGGGCTACTGAAGTCGGCGTTTATTTCCCAATCCTCGGGAGCACCACCAAGATGATCGGCAAAAAAGTCTGCTCCCAGACGTTCGGTCAAGTCATGCAAACCAAAGTAAAGGCCATTGACATAGAGATGCACAAACCTTCCATGGCTTGAGGGCTGCCCCATGTCTTGCAGTGATTGCTTCATCCAGACATCTCGGATGTATTGCGAATCGTTGGGGCGATAGCGACTGCTCCCCCAGCTGACCAGACCCCAGCTATCAGTGAAACAGGCTCGCAGAACGAGTTGATTGAACCGTGTCACATGCGAATCTTCAAAGAGCGGGTAGTCGAGCGATCGCACGCCCACCTCTCCAGAAAAAGTCAGTCTTAAGGAATGCTTCTGCATGCGCCAGGGGCGCCGACTGGAGTTGCCATGCACTTCGATCTTACAATCTTCCTGGAAGCCTCGACGACCGTCCGGGTGGAGCAATTCCACCGAGCAGGATGCCTCAATGCGAGACTGCGGCAGAGCATAGATGCCTCGACCTGGTTCAATGAATGCATCCTGATCCATCACAATGGAAATGCTGGGAATATCCAGTAGGGCTTCTCGGACTCCATACCCAGGGAGCGTCGCATCCACCACCCTTGGGTCCATCTCATAGTCTGCAGGAACTATCCCATTACCCGCCCCATCCTGACGATCCACCTCATCATTGCGTCCCCAGTTAGTGGGCCACCCCGGAGGATCTGCTGGTTGGCGAGCTACCTGGTCAACAAAGAGGTAGGTTTGAGTGTCTACGTTGGTAGGCTCCCAACCGTCTCGAAATGCCATGGCCCTGAGGGTGGTGGTGGTGTCAATCAATAGGGGTGACTCATAGACCAAACCATGGCTCGGTGAGGGCAAACTCCCATCCAGGGTATAATGAATGGTGGCCCCTTCACCAGAGCTTGTGGATAGAACGACCTCGAAAGGTGCATCAAAGAATCCACGATCCACCGAAAAAGTCGTGTCACCCACCCAACCCTGGATGCCTCCTAGGTTGGTCGCTCCAGGGGTAGGCCGAGATTGAAAGGACCAAAGACCCGAGGCATCTAGGCCATAGGAGACATTTTCTTGCTGAGGAGGATACCCCTCTCGAGGATCAAACCCAATCAATCGCCCGTCAGGAAGCAGTAATCCCAAAAACTCCCCATCAGCATTGAGGTTAAATCCAAGGTGGTAATAACCCGCAGCATCGCGGTAATCAGTCTGCACGACTCCATCAACGATTGGAGCTCCGCCGTAGAGCAGGAGAAACTCCCCCGCACCAAGCTGAATCGATGGTAGCGGCCACTTGCTGAGGTTATCTGGATCATCACTCAAATAGTATCCATCCAGCGCAACCGGAACCGAAAGCGGATTGTAGAGCTCGACCCAATCGGTTGTGCGGCCATCGCCATCAAGATGATTGCCCTGATTATCGGCCATGAATTCTTGAATCCTGACTGAGTCGCTAAGGGCATTTTCCCCAATGACCATGATGGTGAAACTTCTCTGGATACTGATGCCTTCAGGACTGGCCATACTCAGGCGAACACTCAACAGCTGCCCCTCGCTGAACAAATTGAGCGGGGTATTCAAGATCAGCTCTTGAGCTTGTATAATGAAGAGGCCGTTGTGGTCATCACCCTGACCGATTGACAGAGTTGGGGTCCAGGAAGCCGAAGCATCCACTCCCTCCACCAAGATGCTGGCAACAGCCGTTCCCGGATTCTGAGTTCTTGGCACCAAGTAGTTCGAGAGAGAAAGTGAATCGGTTCTGGAACCCTCCCCGAGCAGATCCCCAACCGAGTGTTGGGCCAACTCAAGGATTTCCTGCTCAGCCAAGGGTCGACGCCACAATGCCACATCATCAAGCAGTCCAGTCATCCAATGCGATGGCTGACTGCGTAGAATGCCTCCCAGGCTTGTGTTATCCAAACGCCATGGCCCTGGTGGCTGCGGATCGAGCACCATGGTATCAAGCTTGCCATCGACATAAAGCCTGCGAGCCCCTTCTTGCTGAACCCAGACCAAGTGATGCCATTGACCATCTAGGGGTTGTTGATTGGAATAAGCATGCCCGAAGGTCGGCCAACCACTCTGACGAATGTAGACATCCAAGCGATCATCGATACCTCCGCTGTGCGTTCCAAGGTTGAAAAGCGGGTTGCTGTCGAGGGTATTTCCCTCTGAAAAAAGACGCAGATCATGCTGCCCACGTCCCTGCACCTTGACCCACATGGAAAGACTAAAAGAAGGATACTGGTTGATGGGGAGGGCTTGGCCAGGTTCATGCACACGCCAAAGCAAAGTCTGCTGATCGCTTCGAAAGGAAAAGGCACGGTCGTGGCGACCTAGGACCACGCTCTCTTGGGTTAAGTTGCTTGCCTTCAGATCATGAGAACCAACCGCATCAGGCGTCAGGCCGGCATGCAAAGTGTCCAGCGGCCAGTAGGCAATCAACCCCTCCCCCATGTTGGCGCCCGATACGGCTAACTGCCAGATCAGCAAAAGCATCCCTCCGATGAGGCGCCGATTCAAGCCCATGCGGCTGCCGGAGGGCCAATCCTGATTAAGGGGCCAACAGCCCTCATCCATCCCATCATGACCAAACATCAATCCAAGACGTTGTGATGAGGCCTGCGAGCTGTCAATCTCTAGCGCCCATGGCACGAAGCCCCTAAAAAGGTTTAGAATCGCTAAAACCAATGTCTTATCAGGCTGCTACGACTCCTTTGAGCCATGCAGACGGTGAGAACAGCCACCAAGATTCGTTCCAACAACTGATGACAATCTTGCTCACCTTCCAGATGGGTGTCATGGCCTCCAGGAGTCTCCCTGTCGAGGGATAGCTTGTTCGGCAAGCAGGGCTGGAGGATCAAAGGTCAACGGCACTCGGCCTGCGGCCCAAGTACATCCCCGCTGAATCAGGTTAGCTGCGTGGTCAATGGAAGTGGCAGCATGCCCAAGCAATGTCTGAAAGACCCGACCTTCCCCGACTTGATAAGCCCAGGCCAGAGGCTCATAGCGACCCGTTGTGGTGGATAAAGCATGAACCAGGGCCTGGATGGGTTCCTCACCTGCCTGATGGTAGTAAAGTTCATCTTCAGTGGTGAAAGATTTCAGTCCTGCGGTGATAGGATGCAGCACCGGGGAGACAAGCACTTCGAATGCCCCGTAGGGATCATGTCCACTGGAACCATCATGATCCCAGACTCGCCTGACCAGCTTACGGTAACCCGGCCAGTCTGAATCAGCGGCTCCGGGTAGGGAACGATGAAAGGCTCCGTTGCCAAAATGAATCACTGCCAACCCCCCTCCTTCCCGAACATAGGTATCCAGCCGTTGACGCGCCTGAGTATCCCAACCGGGCCTTTCCCAGTTGCAGTAATTCATCACAAGCAGATCATAGGCTCCGAGATCTGGGTGACCAAGCAGCCACTCTTCGGGCTGTTCACTGACCGAGACCTGACAACGAGGATCCAGTTCCATGGCATGCATCAAGGCCAGGGTCGTCTCCTTCCACAGGTGAGCAGGGTGCTGGTGTCCAGTCAGAATCATGACTTGCTGCCGAGGAGCGAGTTCACTCTGAACCCCCCCCTTGGGGACCTCGCAACCTGCGGTCCAGAGCACAGCATTGAGCAGCATCCTGCGAAAATCAGGTAACCACCAGCTGTCGTGAAAATGCCCACCGGTGAAACCGAAACCCCGCGCACCCTGCTCTCGCTCCACCGCCCAGGCGACAGTGTATGAACCACCCTCTTCACCTGGAGGTTCGACCTGCAAAATGTGCTGCAGTCGCGAATCGGCAGGTCGAAAACGCAGGTGATAATAATACTCGTCTTTTAAATCAAAGGGCTGAACCCCTTCCAGAACAGGGTGCCCTGGACTGGCCAGGTGTACACGATCCTCCCAAGTCTGGATGCGAGAAAACCACCTGCGCGGTTCAGGGCCCGTTTCGTAATCAAAATACCCTCCCACCCATTCAGTGATCTGGTCATGAAAGCGGGATGGATGAAAGGTGGACCAGTGAAGCAGCATGAGACCACATCCCCGATTCATGGCCTGACGCAGTGCATCGAAGTGATCGTCTCGGTAAAGGGGATGCATGGTCTCATCGTGATCACTGCCATCAGAGACCAGCAGGATGACATCAGCCTGTTCGAGGACCTCCGGATCCTGTGGCCAACCCTGATAATGGGCTGAAACCTGCATCGAAGGGACGTTGGGGGAGCTCTCCAGGCAATGCTTGATGAGCGTTACCGCTTTTTCATATTCGTGGGTTTCCTTGGGATGCCCGGTAATGGGACCGGCTATCAGGACCACCTTGGCTGGGGCCTTCGCTTCAGCCTCGGCCCAGGGGCCTGCGAAGAGCAGCAACCCCAACCAGATGAAGCATGAACCCACGACATGAGAGGGAACCCTCGGAAAATAAGGCAAGGTGGTCTGCATGATCACTTTTTTGGCGAAAAGAGTGGAAGAATGCCAGAGGTTTGTTATCAAAAGGCCATCTGCAACAAGCACCCTTGTCGTTCGGACTGGTGCCCGGGCAGATCCCCGACCTTAACAGGTCAGGTCTGGTTTAAGCCGTTCATGTCGTAACACAGTGTCGTCGTTACCCCAACCGTCGTAGCTTCTTAGGATGGGAGAGTCCCTAGCTTGTTTGCCTATCAATCGGGCAGATGAGTTTCCATGTATCATGACACCGTAGCATTATGGCTGCATCCAAGCACAATTACGACGAAAGCAAGATCAAGACCTTATCCTCGCTCGAGCACATCCGGCTTCGCACGGGGATGTACATCGGTCGCATAGGCGATGGGGCCCATTATGATGATGGTGCCTATATCCTGCTCAAAGAAGTCATCGACAACGCCATTGACGAATACATCATGGGCTTCGGGCAGGAAGTCCATATCCAGATCGAGGGAAATCGTTTCAGTGTCCGCGATTACGGTCGTGGCATCCCCTTGGGTAAAGTGGTCGACTGTGTTTCCACCATCAACACGGGAGCCAAATACAACGACGATGTTTTCCAGTTCAGCGTTGGACTCAATGGGGTCGGCACCAAGGCGGTCAACGCTCTATCCCAATCCTTTGATGTCAAGTCGCACAGGGATGGGGCTTACGCATCAGCCTCTTTCTCCAAGGGCAAGCTCCTGACTCAAAAGAAAGGGACCTGCAAGGATGAACCCAATGGCACTTATGTGTGCTTCGAGCCAGACACATCCATTTTCAAGAAGCTGCAGCTGCGCGAGGATTTGATTGAAAAGCGGCTCAAGCACTACAGCTACCTCAACTCTGGACTCAAACTCATTTACAATGGGACAACCTTTTTCTCTCGCAAGGGGCTTTTGGATCTGATCAGGGAGGAGGTGGAGGAAGACGCCATCTATCCACCACTCTATTTCAGCTCAAAGACACTGGAGTTCTGTTTCACGCACAGTGTCGGGCGTTCGGGCGAAACCTTTTTTTCTTTTGTTAATGGACAATACACCTCCGACGGTGGCACGCACTTGAGCGCTTTCCGTGAGGGCTTGCTCAAGGCAGTCAACGAGTATGCCAAGGGTAAATACGATGGGGATGACGTAAGGGAATGCATGGTTGGCGCGGTCGCCATTCGACTGCAGGAGCCGATGTTCGAATCCCAGACTAAGAACAAGCTAGGAAATACCGAAATTCGCTCGGAGCTAGTCAGTAAAGTTCGTGAGGAAGTGCTACACCTGCTTCATCAAGACAAGAAGGTAGCTGACCAGCTGATGGCCAAGGTCGAAGACACACGCAAGCTGCGCAAAGAACTCATGGCCGTCAAAAAATTGGCTCGGGAACGTGCCAAAGCCGTTAGTCTGCGTATCCCCCAACTTAAGGACTGCAAGAAGCACTTCAACATGGATAAGGGTAAGGGGCTCGACACCATGGTCTTCATCACCGAGGGGGTGTCCGCTGCCGGATCGATTGTCAGTTGTCGTGACGTCAACCGTCAGGCCATTTTTACCCTGAAAGGTAAGCCTTTGAATGTCTGGGATCTCAAGCGCGATGCGGTCTACAAGAATGATGAAATGTATAATCTCATGTGCAGTCTTGGGATTGAGAACACCATCAAGGACCTCCGTTATGAAAAGGTGATTCTGGCTACAGATGCGGATGTCGACGGCCTTCATATCCGGAACCTGATGATCACTTACTTTTTCAAGTTCTTCGACCAACTCATCGACCAGGGGCACCTGTATATTCTCGAAACACCTTTGTTCCGAGTGCGCAACCGCAAAAAAACCATTTACTGTTACTCGGATCAGGAAAGGGAAAAAGCCATCAAAGAGCTTTCCAAGGGAGTGGAAATCACCCGCTTCAAGGGGTTGGGAGAAATATCACCCACCGAATTCAAGCATTTCATTGGGGATGACATGCGCATTCACCGGGTGGAACACGCTTCCCAAAGGGAAGCGAATCATATTTTCAGCTTCTACATGGGCAAAAACACACCCCAACGCCGTAGCTACATCATGGACAACCTTGTCGTCCCCGTTGAGGACTGATCCCCCAACCTTTTCATTCGCATGCCACGCAAAAAGAAAAACAATCAGCCCAACGACCCAGAGTTGCCCATGGAGGCGCACTATGACTTTGGTGAGGTTCCGCCAGAGGAAGCACCCCTGGCACCTGATGAGGAAGCGGCTGCAGAAGAGACTCCCACGCCTGCACCACCTACTGAAGGATCCCCAAAAGAGACGCTCATCGATGCCGAGAAGGTTCCATCAGACTCCAACATGGCTCCCAGGGAAACCACGCCCACCAGCTCCAAACTTGGCAGGAGGATGGACACGAATTTCCTCGAGTATGCCTCCTATGTCATCAGAGACCGTGCCATCCCGAGTTTGGATGATGGCCTCAAGCCTGTGCAGCGACGCATCATGTGGTCCCTGAACCAGAATGATGATGGTAAATTCATCAAGGTTGCCAACATTGTGGGGCACTGTATGCAGTATCATCCTCACGGGGATGCCTCCATCAGCGATGCGCTGGTGGTGCTGACCAACAAGCAATACCTCATCGAAGGGCAAGGTAATTTCGGCAACCTCTTCACGGGTGATCCGGCCGCGGCCTCCAGGTATATTGAATGCCGACTCACACCACTTGCCCGCACCCAACTCTTTAACGATGAATTGACCGAGTTTGTTCCTAGCTACGATGGGCGTAACAAGGAACCGGTCAGTCTTCCTTCAAAACTGCCCATGCTTTTGATGCTTGGAGCCGAAGGAATCGCCGTGGGCCTATCAGCCAAAATCCTGCCGCACAACTTCTGCGAACTGCTTGAGGCACAGATTGCCATCCTCCGAAAACAGCCCTTTACCCTACTGCCAGATTTTCCAGCTGGGGGGCTCATGGATGCCTCGCCTTATGACGATGGGCGTGGGAGTGTCAGGGTGAGGGCCAAGATTGAAATCAAAGACCCCTCCACACTGCACATCACTCAAATTCCCCCAGGCACCACCACTGAGTCCTTAATTGCTTCCATCGAGGATGCTACCAGGAAAGGCAAGCTGAAGGTCCGAAGCATCAACGATTTCACTTCTGAGAAAATCGAAATCGAAATCAAGTCACCTCAGGGGGTTCATGCCGAAAAACTAGTCCCGGCTCTGTATGCCTTCACGGGCTGCGAGTGCAGCATCTCGAGCCGACTGGTCGTGATTCGAGATAAGCGTCCGGTCGAAATGACGGTCAGCGAGGTGATCCGCGCCAACACCGATCAACTGGTCGATCTGCTTCGCAAGGAGCTGGAACTCAAAGAGCAGAAACTTTTGGAAGACCTGTTTTTCAAAACACTGGTCAGGATTTTTATCGAAAACCGAATCTACAAGAAAATTGAGACCTGCAAGACCCAGGAAGCCATCCATATGGCCATCTACAAAGGTTTTGAGCCTTTCAGGCAAGAGTATTATCGCGACCTGACCGATTCGGATGTGGAAATGCTTCTTGGCGTGAGGATCCGTCGCATCTCACTCTTTGACATTGAGCGACATAAAGAGGAGATAGAAAAAGTTCAAGCCGATCTCGACCAGACCAGACGCCACCTCAAGTCTATTATCCGATTTACCATCAGCCACCTGAAAGAACTGCTCAAACAGCATGGTAAGCATTTTGAAAGGAAGACGATCTTGAGTAGTTTTGAAAGTGTCGTCGCCAAAGAAGCTGCCTTCAAGTCACTCAAGGTTTCCTACGACAGAGACAAGGGATATCTGGGACACAAAGTATCCGGGAGTGAATTTCAAATAGCCTGCTCCCGATATGACAAAATCCTGATGGTGCTTCAGGATGGAGCCTATAAGGTGGTGGAGACACCCGACAAACTCTTCGTAGGAAAGGATCTGATTTACTGTGCCACTCCCGAGCGGGATCGTGAAATGACCATGGCCTATCGTCACAAGGGAGTGACCTACCTCAAACGCTTTACCTTTGGCGGCACAATCCTCAATAAGGATTATCGACTTTGCCCTGAAAAATCAAAGGTCATCTTCTTTGAAGCAGGTACCCCTGAAAGCCTTTACATCAAATACAAACCAGCTCCACGTCAAAAGGTCAGCCAACAAATTGCCTACCCTCAGGAACTGGGAGTCAAGACCGCCAAGGCCAAAGGCATCCAGGTTTCCATCAAGGAAGTGCATTCTATCCGAGTCAAACCACCCCGCAACTGGGAAGCAGAATCAGCTACCACCGAACTACGGTTTACTTAATGTAGGGGAGAAATGGATTTCCAGCTGATGGGGTCCAAAGGTTTTCTCGGCTCCACTAAGATTCACCCTGAGCAGGGCCTTCCGGGGAAAGTCTATTTTAATCACCATCTCATGCTGCCCGCTCTCGGACTGATGAAAATCCGTCCGACTGGATTCATCCAGCATCAGTTCCATGGATTCAATGGCTGCTTCATGGCGCGCGTGGACCACAACTCGGTAATACCCTGGCCGGGCAAAATGAACCCACCACTGACCATTGGAATCTGCCCCCCAAGGTCTGCCTTCAAGATGTCGCCAGTCCTGCCTGGTGAGCCAGGAGGGATTTTCGTTCGCAGTTCCTAGCACAATTCTGGGCGGATCATAATTATCATCCCGCGTGCTACCGACGTCATCAAACCACCTGTCATAGTCAGCCTTCATCTGTTGAACCACTTTAGGAAAAAACCGCGACACCTCGCGTGTTTCCAGCGGGTCCAGCTGCATGTCATAAAGCTCAAGGCGTGGTTCCCCCTCAAACCCTTCCTGCCCAAAACCAGAAGCATGCAGTAATTTCCATCGCTGACTCCTGGCAGCAAAGTGATGGTAGCGAACCGGGACATCCCCTCGATGTGACTGGATAAAAATTGTTCGATCGGTCCAGAGATCGGGCCTTCCATCGAGCAATGGCAGGAAACTACGCCCATCCATAGCAGGTTCACCCGGCCCACGAATACCGCAGGCATCCAGAATGGTGGGTGTGATATCGATGTGCGCCACCACCTTGTCTGAGGTCAACCCGGGTTTGAACTTAGAGGGCCAGTGCAGGAGCAAGGGGGAACGAATACCACCTTCGTGCACGTGCGATTTCATTCCCTTCATACCTGCCACGTAACGCCGCGCATTGGGTCCATTGTCGACCATGAACACAATGAGGGTATTGTCCAGTGCTCCCAAATCCTCCAGACCGCGCCTGAGCTTGCCAACGTTTTGATCAATGTTGTCAATCATGGCAAAAATACGTGCCCGCTTATCCAGATCGGCTTCAGCTGGAAGTGGGTGCTCACGGCTTTCAGGAAATTGGTCGTTAGCGAGATTGAGCGACTTGTAATAAGCGTACTCAGCAGCTGGCACATCATGGAAAGGGCCATGCGGTGCGTTGGTAGGAAGGTAGACAAAGAAGGGGCGCTGACGTGCTTGCGCTTCCTTCATGAATTCGAGGGCATGATCAAAATAAAGGTCAGTGCAGTAACCCTCCAGAGACACAGGGCTGCCATTGTGAAAGAGTGTTGGGTTGGTATATTTTCCTTCGGCTCCTATCGGGTCAGAAGGTTGCCCGATACCACCACCGCGCAAAACAAGGGATTCCTCAAAGCCTTGATCCATGGCCCGTAAAGGAAAGTTGTCACCCAGATGCCATTTACCAAAAATACCGGTGGCATACCCCGCTGAAAACAAGTATTCAGCCAAAGTCCGTTCACTTGGATCCATCATGGCCCTCCCAATGTAGGTATCAATGCAGCGCGTTCGGTAATTGTAGCGACCGGTCATCAGGCATGCCCGGGTTGGCGCGCAAACCGGACTGACGTAATACTGACTCATCCTCGCGCTGGAACTAGCTAGAGCATCCAGATGGGGAGTCCTTAATATTGGATTGCCATGAAACCCAAAGTCCCCATAGCCCTGATCATCCGTGATGAGAACGACCACGTTGGGGCGCGGTGCGACACCCTGAAGCGCCTCTTGGCAAAAGGCCACAAGCAACATCAGCAAGCCAGCCATCTTCCACCACCTTATTGAAATCAGATCAACCATGGGCGCAGTTTAAAAAATAGGCTCGAAGACAGCAACCCCAGAGCTTAGCTTCTTAGCCAAGTCGGAGCAGGCAAGCTCAATGTCGATCCAGCATGTGGGCCAATGGCTGAGCCGACTGAGCGTTTGACGTGCTGACCCCAAAACCAACCCTCTATCAACTGGAAGGCGGCATCCAGCACTATGCCTGGGGCCACCGTGGGGCCATCCCGCAAATGCTTGGCATCGGCAATCCGCACGACCAACCCCATGCCGAATACTGGATGGGCGCTCACGCTGACATGCCATCCCTGTTGATTGATCCTTCCAACTCGCTTTCGATGCGACTGGATGAAGCGATCGGGAAATCGCCCGAAACCCTTCTAGGTAAAGCTGTCTGCTCTGAGCTTGGCAATCGGCTACCCTTCCTATTCAAAGTGCTGGCTGCGGCGCAGCCTCTTTCCATTCAGGTGCACCCATCCAAGGATCAGGCAAGGCAAGGTTACGCTGCTGAGATGGCGCAAGGTAGGAACCTGGATCCTGCAACACGGCTCTTCAGTGACGACAATCACAAGCCTGAAATCATCATAGCCCTGGAGCCTTTCTATGGGCTGTGTGGTTTTCGTCCTTGGCAAGACATCAAGGAAGCCTTCCTGAAGATTCCTCAGTGGGCGATTCTTCTTGATGAGCTAGGGGATGATTCTGCCAGCACCCGAAAACTCTATGAGCGAGTCATGAGACTGGAGGATCTTCAATTGGAATCCATGCTAGCGCCAGCGATAGAGCAACTGCGCCGGCTCCATAACCAATCTCCCTTCAAACCGAGTGATCCAGCCTTCTGGTTTCTGAGGGCATCGGATTGCCTGCCTGCCGAACACCCTTGGGATCGAGGCCTTTTTTCAGTGTTCATGCTGAACCTGATTTGTCTTCAGCCAGGTGAGTCGATTTTCATTCCTTCAGGTATTCTCCATGCCTATCTCCAAGGAGTTGGCATGGAGCTGATGGCCAATTCCAACAACGTCTTGCGTGGAGGATTGACTCCCAAGCATATGGATGTCGATGCCCTGCTCAAACATATCGACTATCAGTCCACTCAGACTCATTTCATCAAACCCTCCCAATCAACAAGCACGAATCCTTGGTCTTGCTATGCCGTTCCGGCCAGGGAGTTTGAATGCCAACACCTGAACACGCAGGCTCTTCCAGTGGACTTGGATATTCAAAGCCAAGGACCTGAAATCTGGTTCATGAACCAAGATCAAGGAGAAGCCAGTCAGCTCAGCCTCGCCGGTCAATCCCCCATCGACATGAGACAGGGACAGGCAGTCTTTATCAGTGCAGGTACCAGACTAGGCGCTCGTATTGCCGCAGGAGTCAGCTTGTATCGCGCCCTAGTTCCTTTGTCCACATAACCCACTTTCATGGAAGCACCGACAGCTCTTACCTTTCGAAATCAGACACCCGAATGCCTCCAGTTTGGAACCAGCGGCCTGCGGGGCAAGGTCGAGGCGATGACCGACCTGGAAGTCTACATCAATACCTGTGGGTTCCTGGATTACCTGCTACAGACCCACCGGATTGAGCCTGGCCAGAAAGTCTGCCTGGGAGGGGATCTTCGCCCCAGTAGCGATGGGCCTGAGCGAAGTATCATGCGGGCGGTGGCGCGCGCCATCGAGGATCAGGGACTGGTGGTATCTTGTCTCGGTCGCCTGCCTACCCCGGCGCTGATGCACGAGGCCCTGAAACAGCAGGTGGCCAGCATCATGGTCACTGGCAGCCATATTCCCTTTGATCGCAATGGGATCAAGTGTAACAAACCCGACGGCGAAGTCCTCAAGTCAGACGAATCCGCCATCTTGTCCTGCGTTCAATCAGTCAGACGACTGCAATATGCCATGCCGACCGAACGCTCGCTTTTTGATGATGCGGGTTGGTTTCGATCCGCCAAGCATGACCGCTGGGATGACACCGCACATCAACTGGCTGCCCAGTCTTATCTGGAGCGCTACCGCAAGGCCTTTCCTCCCAAATGCCTGCTTGGTATGGAGCTGCTTGTCTACCAGCATTCGGCGGTTGGCAGGGACCTGCTTGTCCAGCTGCTCGAAGACTTGGGTGCCAAGGTCTGGGCCGTCGGGCGTAGCGAAACCTTCGTTCCCATTGACACCGAGGATATTTCGATTGAGCGCCTCAACGCACTCCAGAGCATGCTCGATGAGGTGATTGAGCAGGGAGGCAAACCCTCCGCTCTGGTCTCCACTGATGGTGACAGCGATCGCCCACTTGTCTGCGGTGTTGATGGGTGGAATCGGCTGCAATTCATTCCGGGAGACCTACTCGGTTGCCTGGTGGCCGAGGAACTTGGTATCCAGTCGGTGGTTGTCCCCATAAGCACCAATGACGGTGTCGACCGTCATCTGGCCAAGCATCAAATTCAGCCTTACAAAACGCGTATTGGATCCCCACATGTGATCGAATGCATGCGGGCGTTACGATCTCAAGGAAATGGCTCAGTGGCTGGCTGGGAGGCTAACGGCGGTTTCCTGCTATCAAGTCGCATCCAGGGTGAAAGCGGAGTCCTTGAGCCTTTGGAGACACGCGACGCCATGCTGCCAATCCTCACGCTCCTGCGCTCCTGCCACCGCTCTTCTGTCAGCCTCGTGGACCGCCTGGGCGAACTGCCAGCTCGCTTTGGCAAGGCAGGACTCATCGATCAATTCCCTCAGGCAGCCAGTCGGCAGATTCTCAAGCGTTGGACTCCGCCTATCGCCCAGTTGACCGATTGGGAGTGGCAGGGAGCTGGAGGGTTTTTTCGACTTACCGACGGATCTCGCCGAGAGGCTGATCACGAAGAATCCATGATCATGGCTCATCTGTGTGAGGAAGCTTCTCGTCACTTCAGCCCTGACTTGGGTTACGGAACCATCACCCGCATCAATGTGATTGATGGCGTGCGATTTTACTTTGATTCAGGGGATATCGCGCACATCCGGCCCTCTGGCAATGCCCCACAGCTACGCTTCTACGCTGTGGCTGACAGTCAGCAAAGGGTCAATCATATGGTTGAACAGGCACTGAGTGAGCCCGCGGGACTGCTGCGGAGTATGGAGCTTGAGGTGTGAGGGGCTCTCACTCAAAAACTCAAGCGCAACCATGCGTGCTTGCACGCGCCTCATCCAACAGCTTCATCCAGGCACCCATGTAGTGACCGTGGTCGTGATAGGTCCTGCCACTGACCAAGTTGCCATCCACCACGCAGGCCTCGTTGACAAAGGTGCCGCCACAAACCTCGAGATCAAACTGACACTTTGGCACTGTCGCCATGCGGCGCCCTTTGACACATCCGGCATAGGCCGGGATTTCCACGCCATGACACACACTGGCAACCGGCTTGTTGGTTTCAAAGAAATGACGTGTCACGCGCACCAAGTCCTCGTCGTAGCGAATATATTCGGGCGCGCGCCCTCCACTGAAGAAAATACCTAGGTATTCCTCAGGACGTATGTCCCTGAAGGCAATGTCTGATTGCAAGGTGTAGCCTTCCCACTCACGCGTGATGGTCCAGCCCGGTTTGACTTCGTGCATGACCATGTTGTAGCGATGCACCTCCGGAGCAGCCACAACAGGCGTGTAGCCACCCTCGATAAGCCGATAGTAGGGATAGAGTGTATCGACAGTCTCACTCGCATCTCCGATGATGATAAGCACTTGATGGGCCATAAGGCTATTGAATCGGATTCAGACATCTTGCCAAGTAGGATCTTGCAAGGTTGATTTCCCTCGTTGCCTCCTCCACCTCTGGCATGATGGGAATCCCACGGGGTACGGGGTGCATGAAGACCTCGGTCCATCCTTTGAAATCTATGGTTCTTAGGGCATGCATCAGGGGCTTGAAGTCAAGGTCCCCTCGCCCAGGCAATTGAAGCAGTTCTTGTTCCTTGGGAAGGGGCTTCATGCAACCCATGCCATGCTGCCAGGCATAAAACATGGCCAAGCTCTTATCTAGGTCCAAGATGAGTGAGGCCATTTCTTGAGCACCCATCCCGAGGTTTTCAAGATGATAGGGAGCGAGGGCAACCCCCAGCCCCAGCCCCTGTGACATTTCGCCCAACCATCTCAGGGAATCTGGATGGTCAATCAAATTATGACCGTGATTTTCAATGGCCAGCCGCACGCCATGACGCTGAGCCACCTCCAGGTGCGGCTTCAATCGTTCCACAAAGTCTTTCACAGCTTGCTTGAGATCACCGCCCTTGAGACCCACCGGCCCATGACCACCGGTCACAATCAGCGGGCATTGAAGACGGCCGGCAATAGCACATTCTTCATCCAGTCCAAAAGGCCCCAGATCATAACGAGTCAAACAGCCCACTCCCACCCCGTGCTGATGCATGAGTTCTTCAAAACTCTCCCAGCCCATGGCCTGAGCCTCTTCTCTCTGGCTACCATGTTGCTTGGGCCACAGATCCAGTGAGGTAGCTCCAGTTCGAGCTGCCTCTGGGAGAATGGTCTTTAAAGGCAGCTGACCAAACATGGAAGAGGCCAGGCAGTATTTGAGTTCAAAGCCCGTGGCCTGAGCTGAAAAAATTGCAGGAGAAGGACCTAGCGCATGCAACGCCAAACCTGCCAGGGTACCTTGAAGACAACTTCTGCGAGAAAGCATCTTGGGACCGGGATCTTCTGACTGCAACCCGTTGGCTGAAGCTAAAAGAAAGTCATCGTGGGTCATGCTTGCAAGGCTAAGACAAGCGCTCCCGGGCTGAAAGAAGAATTCGACTTGGCTCATGCTGCAGGAGCGGATCCCTTGCAAAGCTTTGCGGACAACCCCGAGTAGCCTCACTGAAGCTTGCCTAATTAACGAACCCTGATAGGGTCTTGGTTCAGTTCCCCTGACCATGCACCCACTTCCCAATGCTATCGATAAGGTCTTCACCCCCCACGCGACAGTGCCCCTATCCAGAGCCTTGTTGCTGACAGCCATGGCAGGTGGGATGGGATGGGGTATCCGGGGGCAGTATGGTCACGAAACGGGTGCCATGATAGCCGGGGTGCTGGTTTCCACCGTCTTGGTCATGCTCTTTGCTTCAAGGTTTTCCACACTGGAAGCAGCCAGAGCCATCGCCTGGACCACCATTGCCATTTCCTTTGGCGGATGCATGACCTATGGACAAACCGTCGGGCTGACCCATGATCTCCCACTCATTGGTCATACCCAAGCCCTTCGCTGGGGGCTTCTCGGACTCTTTCTCAAAGGTGGGATTTGGATTGGTTTTGGGGGAGTCGCTCTGGGAATGGCTCTAGGGGGAAAGACCTACCGCCCTGGCGAACTGGCACTGCTCCTTGGAGCCATGATCCTGTTGATGTTCATCGGGATCAGGCTACTTAATCATCCTTTCGATCCAGAAAACCACCTCCTACCCAAGCTGTATTTTTCCGATCACTGGGTCTGGGAACCAGATCAGGAGCTCAAGCCTCGCGCTGAAAAATGGGGCGGACTCCTATTGGCGCTACTTGGGATGTGGGCCTATGCGGGGCTGCACCGGCAGGATGGCCTGGCAGCACGCATGGGGCTTTGGGGCGTGCTGGCTGGAGGTTTGGGCTTCTCAGGGGGGCAGAGCCTTCAGGCCTTCCATGCCTGGCATCCAGAATGGTTCCAGGAGGGGTTTCTCGCTCGACTCGATACCCACCTGAATTGGTGGAATATCATGGAAACGTCCTTTGGCTTGATATTCGGGGCATTGCTGGCAGCTGGCCTTTGGCTCAATCGCCACCGAATTGCCCAACCCGGAGCAACCCACAACGAGCCTTATCCATCAAGATCGCTGGAGCTCGTGCTCCTTGGGCTCTATCTGCTGGTGCTCGCAAGCTGGAGCTTTCAGGATTTCGCTACCCTTGACTCGTTTGCCGACCTAGCCATCACCATGGGCATGATACCCTTCATTGCCGTGGCAGCAGGCAGATGCTGGCCCCTGTGGATCTGCCTCCCAGTGACCCTCCTACCCATTGCCGGGAAGACCATCAAACACATGGTTTATGACCAAAAGCTGATGGAATGGGGCCTGGGGTGGGCATTACTTGGGATTATCCCCATGGCCCTGGCTCTACTCCTGAGTTTTTATTGGGCAGAGACCCGTCGTCTGGAGGCCAATGGGCTGTCGTTTTGCCGAGGTCTGCTGGTGGTCAATAGCCTCACCTACTATCTGCTAAACTTTGCCTTTTTTCATTTCCCCAAACCGTTGCTCTACCCCGGTGATTGGATGAGCATGGAGAGGTGGACTAGCCGATCGCCCAATCACATTGTATTCACCCTCTGCCTGCTTGGCCTGATCGGTGGGGCGCTGCTTGCTCGCTCAGAAAAAGAGCCTAACCCAGCACCCCCATCAAACTCGTAGTTGGGGCCTAGGTCATTCAGGGTGGCGCCCGGACAAAGAATTGCTTGTCATTGGCCAGCTGGTTCGTGTTAATGCACCTACAAAGATGAAGATCTACATCGACGGCGAATATTACGCAAAAGAGGATGCCAAGATATCCGTATTTGATCACGGGCTCCTCTATGGGGACGGTGTTTTTGAGGGGATTCGTGTCTACCACAGTCGTGTGTTCAAGTTGAGGGAGCATATCGAACGACTCTATTTCTCGGCCAAAGCCATCCTCTTGAACATTCCGATGAGCGAAGAAGCGATGATCGCCGCGGTGGTGGATGCTTGCCGACAGAATCAGCTTGAAAATGGATACATCCGACTCATTGTGACACGCGGCGCTGGCTCACTTGGGCTCAGTCCCAATTCGTGCAAGCATCCTTCGGTCATCATCATTGCCAACGAAATCCAGCTCTACCCTCGCGAGCTTTACGAAAAGGGAATGGAGATTATCACAGCGGCCACCTCACGCAATCTGGTCAATGCCATCAACCCTGCCATCAAGTCACTCAACTACCTCAACAACATCCTGGCAAAAATCGAAGCGAGCCATGCTGGATGCGAGGAAGCGATCATGCTCAACAGTGATGGTTTTGTTGCCGAGTGCACAGGTGACAACCTTTTCATCCTGCATCACGGTGTGATCTACACCCCGCCACTTTCCTCCGGAGCCCTGCACGGCATCACCCGTGGGACCGTCATGGATCTAGCACGAGAAGCCGGTTATACCGTCGAGGAAAGAAACCTGACGCGATACGATCTCTACATCGCCCAAGAATGCTTCCTGACAGGAAGCGGCGCAGAAATCGTTCCAGTGGTCAAAATCGACAGACGGGTCATTGGTGAAGGCGCTCCTGGTAAGGTGACTCGCGAATTGGATGAACGATACCGCGCTCTGACCAAGGTTTCTGGCGAACCCATCTAACCCTCTCGATCAGGTCCCGACTCGAACCGGGTGCAGACAGGCATCTGGGAGTTCTTGCCGATAAATCCAACTGCCTCATTGCATTCGAGGTGGGCTGGAGATAAGTTCTGAATAAGGAGGCTCCATGCAACCCCCAACCGGCATGCTATGATTTGCAATGTTTGTCAAAATAATGAAGCCACGGTCCACCTGACCCAGATGCTCGAAGGTGAGATCAAGAAGATCGACATGTGTGAATCCTGCGCGCAGAAGCAGGGGGTGGATGAGCCTGGGATGCCACTGATCGACCTTCTGGTAGGGCTTGGCCCATCTTCCTCGGAAACCTCTGAGGAAGATGAAACGACTCCGTCAACCAAAAGACTCGTCTGCCAAGTTTGTGGAAACAGCTTGGCTGATTTCAAGAAGACGGGTCGCCTGGGCTGTTCACATTGCTACGAGGTCTTTGCCAATCAGATGGATCCTATGCTCCGATCCATGCACAAGGGCATCAAGCACACAGGCAAGGCACCCAAGCATTTCAAAGATGACCGTGCCACTCGTGACCAGCTGGAAAAACTGGAAAAAAAGCTTCAAAAAGCCATCACTGAAGAACGTTACGAAGACGCAGCGGTTTTGCGTGACTCCATCAAACAACTGTCTGAGCAGGCAACCCCTGCGGATGAACCCTCCGCTCATCCATGAATCTACACGAGTTTCTGACCCCCATTCAGGATATTTGTCGCAGGCCAGGCCCTTTTGATCGCATTGTCCTGACTAGCCGAGTCAGGCTTGCAAGGAACCTCAAGGACACACCTTTTCCTGGCAGAGCCACCAAGCAACAACGTGATGAACACCTGCAGATCATCAAACCGGTGGTCGAATCTCTCACTTCCATGAAGAAGGGGTTTTCGCAGGAGTTAAATGACCTGGCTGACCTCGACCGCCAACTACTGGTCGAGAGGCATCTCATCAGCAGAGAGCTGGCAAAAAAGAAACAGGGGGCTGCCTTTGTCTTAAGCAAGGATGAAACCTGCAGCATCATGATCAATGAAGAAGATCATCTCCGAATGCAGGTCATTTTACCTGGCCTTCAGGTCAAGGAAGCATGGAAGGCCGTTGACAAGATCGACACCCAGCTCGAGAACAAGCTACCCATTGCGTTTTCTGGGAGGTATGGATTCCTCACCGCATGCCCAACCAACACGGGAACAGGGATGCGCGTCAGTGCCATGCTCCACTTGCCTGGTTTGGTCATAGCCGAGCACATGCAGCAGACCATCACAGCAGTCAATAAACTTGGATTGGCCGTTCGAGGGCTTTATGGGGAGGGAACCGAGGCACTGGGCAACGTCTTCCAAATTTCCAACCAAATGACATTGGGTGAAACGGAGTTTGATATCATTGAACGCCTCAACAAAGTGGTCGTGCAGATCATTGAAAATGAAGAAAATGCTCGGGCCAAACTGTTGGAAAGCAACCCTGAAATGGTATTTAACAACATTGGCAGGGCCTATGGCATCCTGACCAATGCCCACGTGATCTCATCCAAGGAAGCAAAAAACCTCTTGAGTTTGCTAAGACTCGGACTTGATCTGGGTTATTTTCCAGAAATGGACCCTGAAGTGGTTGATGAGCTTTTCATTGTGACCGAACCGGCTCACATTCAGCACCGGGAGTGCAAGAAAATGTCCCCCGAAGAAAGAGACATCATGAGGGCAACCCAGCTACGCGAGCGCCTGGAGGGCATGCAGCGCCCTTCGATGCAGGTCATTGCTGCCAAAAATGACGATCGGCCTGACACCGGGGAGTCTGATTCCAGCGAGGACACCCAATCGGACGCTCAAGATGGGTCCGGCCAAGAGACCTAGAGCTCGCCTAGGGCCGATTCCAGATCTCCCAGGCCACTTTGCGGAGGCTGTGGCAGAGCAGGTTGTAATTGCTGTGTGATGTAGTCCATCCCTGCTTGAAAGGATTTGACCGACTTAGGCAGGGTGGCTCCGGCGGCATTAGGATGCCCACCTCCCATGAGGCGCCCAGCTACCTCACCGGCCTTACCGTTTCGGCTACGGAGACTGACACCATACTGATTGGGCGCCCGCCTCCCAATGCTCAGCAACACCTGATCTTCCATAGCTGGATCTTTGAGCAGTTGGTTCATGATCAGGTTTTGATTTCCCAAGCAAAGCTCCACATGAGTCACACCTGGTGCCACCGGCTGGGTGTGCCTGAGTGCCCACTCAAGCCCCATGGGGTCCTCCACACGCCGCTTGACTTGAATCACCTCCAGTAAGGGGTGATCCAGAAGGTCCTCCAACTTGCCTTCCAGTAACTTCATGAGCGGGTGAAAATGATAGGCTTTGACCAACTCAGCATGGTCACAGGCGCGCTCGAAATCGGCATCGGATTCCAGAAAAAGATCAGCCACTCGGGTAAGATGAACCAGCGCATCAAGCTGTGGATTGCCCAGGCCATGCTCTTGAAGCAGCTGATAGGCCAAACTGGCAGCGCATTGCTGACTATCAAAATGATAGCGAGCCTTGGTGGGTTGGTGCTTGGCAGGATGATGATCGACCACCAACCAGCCCTCACGGTCAAGCCGCGCTTCCATGCTCAAGTCACTCACCCAGGCGACATGCTCGAGCATTTGTCGACTCTGCCATGGTGCCAGATGGTAGGCCGCCAAGGGGACATCTTCTCCAAACAGGTGCAGAGCCAGGCGTTTAAGCAGGCAGCCGGACACAAGACCATCCAAATCACTCTCATGCGTCAGGATGATTTGCGGTTTCTGAAGCTCATTCATGGAGGGCTACGCTAACACCGAGCCTGCGATGGTCCAGCGCAATTTGACCTTTTGTGCCAATCCAGCTTCATGAAGCCTTGAGCTTGAGCCTTGAGCCTGCAAAATGCCGACTCAAGATGAAACCTCGCTATGATCATCATACCCTGATGCGGTTCACTCAGGAGCTGCTCAGCGCCGCAGGCATGGAGAAGGACAAGGCACTGACTGTCTCGGAAATCCTGCTTGAGGGCGATCTCATGGGGCATACCACTCATGGCCTTCAGATGCTCATCCCCTACCTCAAGAGTATCGAAGCCGGTGCGATGACATTGGAGGGAGACTATCTCATTGAGCAGGACCATGGTTCCAACCTAGTCCTCGATGGTCGCTTCCTGCCTGGCCCATGGCTGGTTTGCGAAGCCATCACATTGGCAGCGGAGCGAGTCGCCAGTGCGGGGGTAGTCAGTGTGTGCATCAGCCAAAGCCACCACATTGCCGCCCTTCAAGCTTACTTGCCTCGAGCCACCGAGCAGGGCTGGATGATGACCCTGATGAGTTCGGATCCTTCAGTCGCGACGGTGGCCGCACATGGTGCCCGAACCCCTCTGATGACGCCCAATCCAATGGCCGTCGGCATCCCAACCAGTGATGCCCCTATTCTGTTTGATTTTTGCACCTCCATTACCAGCAACGGACAGTGCATGCGATCTCAACAGGAAGGCCGACTGTTACCCGGCCCATGGATTCAGGATGCCGAGGGCAAGCCAACCAACCAACCTGGAGCCCTCTTTACCGATCCACCGGGAACCATCTATCCACTGGGCGGACAGAGCTACGGACACAAGGGTTTCGCTCTTGGCCTTTGGGTCGAAATCCTGACCTCGGCATTGGCGGGGCGGGGACGCTCCAGTCACCCCGATCGATGGGGGGCTTCGGTCTTCCTGCAAATGATCGATCCAGCTTGTTTTGGAGGAAGGGAGGCTTTTCTGCGTGAAGTCGATCACCTGGTTGAGCAGGTCAAGACGAGCGAACCGGTCAATCCGGAACATCCAGCTCGGCTACCTGGCCAAGAAGCCTGGAGAAAACGAGATAATCAACTACGTGAGGGGATCCTGCTGCATGACGGGATCCTGGAGGGCCTGAAACCCTGGGCAGACCGCTGGAGCATCCCTCTGCCCTCTCCCCTCAACCCGATCATGGACTGATCTAGGCAGCCAATTGGCTCACCAGACTTCCACCGGCCCCTTGGGCACGGGAATGTGCTCCCGCCTTGCCACAGCGGGTTGATCCTCCATGAAAGATGGATGGAGGGCATCAGGCTGATACTGTGGCTTGAGTTCGCCATGCTCATCGAGAAAAGGTTCCCTCCACCGCAAGTAATCTTCCATGATCTGCTCGAACTGCTCACGGGAATTAAGGTGGACTATGCGCTTGTTGAATCGGTTGGCCGGACCAAAACGCTTGGCATACCAAGGCCCTACTTTACGAAACATCATGCATGCCTTGGCTTCACCAAACACCTCGATCATGAGGCTCAGATGGCGGCGCATCACCTCAAGACGCTCATCAAAGGAGGGTTCAGCAGGGAGCTCACCTGTAGCCAGGAAGGATCGCGTATGTTTGAAAATCCATGGGTTGTAAAAAGCACCTCTGCCCACAGATACGCCGTGACAGCCTGTGTGCTCTAGCATGTGACGAGCTGCTTGAGGGGTCGTCACATCGCCGTTTCCAATCACTGGAATCTCCTTGACTGCCTGGACAACCTTGGCAATTCCCTCCAGATTCACCACCCCACTGAAGCCCTGTTCTCGGGTGCGCCCATGCACAAACACAGCAGCCACCCCGGCATCCTCCAAGGCACGTGCCAGATCTGGAGCCGTCAGGTTACGCTCATCCCAACCCAAGCGCATCTTGGCAGTCACTGGAATGCGAAGAGCATCGACCATGGTTTGAACCAAATGAGCAGTCTTGGACAATTCGGTCATCATGGCCGAACCACCGCCCACCTTAACCACCTTGCGGACAGGGCACCCCATATTGATGTCAATGGAGGCGACCCCCTGGTCCTGGAGATAAAGGGCCGCATCGCGCATTTCTTCCGGCACGGCTCCAAAGAGCTGAACCGCCAGAGGCGTGTCCTCCCTGCAGGTCCGGATCAATTCAAGCGCCTTACGATTGTTCTCCAGAAGGGATCTGGCATTGACCAGATCGGTCGTGGCTAAGTCCAACCCTCCCAACTCACGAACGGTCAATCGAAAAGGCAGATTGGTGTAACCAGCCAGTGGTGAGAGGAATAAGTTGGATTGAAGTGAGAGATTACCCAGCTGCATCAACACTTAAAATCATGGAGGATCCTGATCAAAGTTCAAGTTCAGGCAATGGCTGGATTGTCGCCGCCCATTCCAGAGAAAACCCCCCGGGTCCGTTTCCGAACCAAGGGGGTTTGTCAAAGCTGCTTGAGGAGTTGATACCTCGATCAGTTGTTGGGATTGGGTTCGGTAGCAGGGGTAGCTGGTTCAACAGTCAAAGGTTGAGCCTCCCCTTCAGCTGGAGCCTCGCTCAATGCGGCGCCTCCGTTACCCTCAGCCTCTGCGCTGGAGGAGGACTCCTCATTCACCTCGACAGCAGTCGGTGCAACTGGGGCCTGAGAATCTGCTGGAAGGGCTGGTTCGGCGACTTCTGCTGCAGGGGCTGCAGTGGTTTCGCTCCCAGTCTCAGGCATGGTGCCAATGACCTGGGCACTGGCTTCCTGCTCAAGCAGTCGATCTCCCTTGCCTGCCTCCATGGCGTTAAACACGTAGAGGAGCAAGGCAACCGCCAGGAAGGAGGTCGCGCAGAGTCGAGTGAATTTGGAGAGTGGTGTGCCAGCACCCGCACCAAACACCGCTTCGGCAGCACCAGCGCCAAATGCCAAGCCCGCACCTGCCTCCTTTTTGGGCAACTGCACCAGAATCAGCAGGATGAGCATGAGACAAAGAGCCCAAAGACCGATGGACAACAAACCGATTAAAAAACTGATCATGCGACAAATAAGTGGTTCACTTTAACCACGGACCGAGCAAAATGCCAAATCCGTGCAGACCTTGCAATCCTCAAATTAGATACTATTGAGAATGATTTCGGAGAAATTTTTGGCATCCAGTGAGGCGCCTCCCACCAAGGCTCCATCAATATCAGGTTGGCTCATGAGTTCACGAGCATTGCCTGGCTTGACGCTACCTCCGTATTGAATGCGGACCTGGCGGGCAATCTCATCCCCATGCAAGTCACTCAGGACTCCGCGGATGAACTGATGCACCTCTTGGGCTTGCTCACTGGAAGCCGTCTTGCCCGTGCCAATAGCCCAAACCGGCTCATAGGCAATGATGGTTTCAAGCATTTGCTGGGAACTCAATCCAGCAAGACTTCCCTTGATTTGACTCCCCACCACGTCATTGGTGACACCTGACTCACGCTGCTCCAGTGTCTCACCCACGCAAACGATTGGCTTGATGGAGGCTACATGAGCAGCCAAGGCCTTCTTGGCAATCAAGCAATCGGTTTCCTCTTGATACTGACGACGCTCCGAATGACCCAGGATCACATAGCGAACCAGAAATTCCTTGAGCATTTCCGCAGCGATTTCGCCTGTGAAAGCCCCGACTCCCTGCTCACTCATGTTCTGGGCTCCTAAACGGATTTGGGTGTCAATCACCTTGCGGGAAACTTCACTTAGGGCCGTGAAAGGTGGGCAAACGACCATATCGACTTCCTTGACCTGCTGAACTTCCCGCAGAAGCCCCTGAATGAGATCCAGGGATTCTGACACGGTCTTGTTCATCTTCCAGTTTCCAGCGATGATGAGCTTACGATCTTTTTCCATAAATAAATTGGTCAGTTGATAAATTCTTTGGGTTTGAGCTGCCTGATGAAGGAAGGACCTTTAGCGGTCACCAAGAGCTGCCACCCCTGGCAGTTCCTTACCTTCGAGGAATTCCAGGCTGGCACCTCCACCCGTGCTCATGAATGTCACCTGGTCTCCAAGCCCTGACTGGTTGAGCGCCTTAACGCTGTCCCCACCTCCAATGATGCTTTTGGCCCCTCCCTGAGAGGTGGCATGGGCCACAGCCTTGGCTACGGCAAAAGTCCCATGGGCAAAACGAGGGTCTTCAAAGATGCCCATCGGGCCATTCCATAGGATCGTCTTGGCCTGGGCAATCTTCTCGCCATAGGCCGATGCGGTGTGCTCACCGATATCAACCCCTTCCTCGTTATCCGGGATATCGGGCTCGGTATTGTGACGAGGGTTTTCAAAAGCGAGGATGGGTTTGCCCTTTTTATTGAGCTTGTCGGTCACCACGGGGGTGACCACCGTATTATCCGAAGGCAACAGGAGCTCCACCCCAAGGCGGGCTGCTTTTTCCATGGCTTCGCGAGCGACATCAACCTTGTCCGGCTCAACCAGCGACTTACCAACCTTAAGGCCTTTGGCGAGCTTGAAGGTGTAGGCCATAGCTCCCCCGATCAGCAGACTGTCGGCTTTGTCCAGAAGGCGGTCAATCACGGCGATCTTATCTGAGACCTTGGCCCCACCCAAGATGACGACGAAAGGACGCTGAGGCGCTTCAAGTTCATCACCCAGAAATTGAAGTTCTCGCTCCATGAGCAAACCGGCAGCGCAGGCACCGCCCCTTTCGGAAATCACCTTGGCCACGCCAGCGGTGGAAGCATGGGCCCGATGGGCCGCACCAAAGGCATCGTTGACGTAGACATCGGCATTGGCTGCAAGCCTGGCAGCAAAAGCTGGATCATTGGCTTCTTCTTCGGCGTAGAAGCGCACATTTTCAAGCAATAGGATATCACCCGGTTTCAAAGCTGCCGCAGTCTGATCCACCTTGTCACCAACGCAGTCATCCACAAAGGCAACCGGTCTGCCGAGCAGATCACTCAGTTGCTGAGCCACTGGGCGCAGGGAGAGCGAAGCTTCTCGCTGCCCGCGCGGTCTGCCAAGGTGGGCAGCCAACAGGATTTTGGCCCCCTTCTCCACCAGATAGTCCAGTGTGGGCAGGGTGGCTCGAATGCGGGTGTCATCATTAATGACCATGCCGCCATCCTTTTCTTCCATGGGAACATTGTAGTCCACGCGAACGAGAACACGCTGTCCCTTTAGCTCAATGTCTTTGATGGTTAACTTTGCCATGATACCAATAAGGACCGCCGAACATAGCAAAGTCAGTGGAAGCGTCAAAGGGTTTCAGCGAGATTCTTGCGCCCCTGGAGTCCCCGCCGAAAGGACAGCGTCTGCCTGATCAGGCAACACCGCTGGCGCGCTGAAGTCGATCCCTGACACCATCCCAGGGAGCCGAGTCAGGAGGAGCTTCCACGAGAATCATCTTGGGCGCCAACTGATCAGATTGATGCAGTTCGGCGTAAAGGGCTCGAGCATAAGCCTCGGGATCATTTGGGATAATCGAGACCCGCATCCAGGAAGACTGGGCAGGCAGCACCTCATGGCACAGCACACAAACATCCTTGGGCTCAAGGCCTTGTCGCTGTATCTCCTGGGTCAAGGCGTCTTCACTGGTCCATCCCATCACCCTCAGCGGTGACCGCGGGCAGTAGTGCCTGGCTAGCTGTCCCGGACTTCTTTGGGCCTGATCTGGCCCCATTGCCGACTCCGTACTTCTGGTTTGGATCGTTGGCAACACTGCCGCCAGTGCCCCTAAATGGATGACACCTGGACGAAGGATCCTGGGAGTCACCCCCGTGAGATCGACCACGGTCGATTCAATCCCCACCGAGCAAGCTCCTCCATCCACGATCAGGGGAATCTTCCCACCCAGCTGGGAGTCCACCTGCTGAGCCGTGGTAGGGGAAAGCCGATTGGAAAGGTTGGCACTCGGAGCAGCCAAAGGGCGACCAAGGCGTCGGATGACGGCCTGCATGAAGGGATGCCCGGGCCATCTCAAGGCCACCGAGTCCAGTCCAGCCGTCACCGCATCGGGTACCTCGGGTCTCTTGGGAACCACCATCGTGAGCGGACCCGGCCAGAAATATCGAGCCAGGGTGGCAGCGGAGGCAGGCCATTGAGCGGCACAGTCCCCAATCATGCCTTCCTCAGCCACGTGCACGATTAGGGGGTTGGTTGAGGGCCTCCCCTTGACCTGAAAAACCCTCTCTATGGCCTTGCCATCGAAGGCACACGCCGCTAGCCCATAAACCGTTTCTGTGGGTAAGGCAACCACATCGCCACGACTCAGCCAGTGCACGGCTCGGATCACAGCTTGCTCAAAAGCAACCGCATCAGCCGTGCTAGCTATTTCGCTGCGCAAAGGGGATTCCATATGAATTGACCCATTTCCCTCGAGGACACCATGGAACAACCAAAGGGGGCAGGTTG
>JALRAZ010000452.1 GCA_023257935.1 Verrucomicrobiota bacterium | reverse complement strand
CAATGCCACACCCACAAATACGACCCCATCACGCATGAAGAATATTATGGTTTGATGGCATTATTGGACAATGTGGAAGAGCCTGATCTGATCCTCGAGTCACCTTCCCAGATGACTCAACGCAGGCAGGTAAACACAGCATTAGCCAGGGAGCGTGTGCGACTGCAGGAAAACACGCCGGGCTTCGAGTCAGCTTTCGCCGCATGGCTCAAGCAAGCTCACGAGAGCGCGACCCAGTGGATCACCCTGACTCCTACGGCCATGAAAACCAACCTTCCCAAGTTAGAGGTCATGGAGGATGGTTCGATTTTTTCATCAGGGGATGTCACCAAGCGAGATGTGTTCACCCTGCAATTTGAAACAGATAGCCCTGTGACTGCCCTGAGACTCGAGGTTTTACCGGACCCTCGGTTACCAGCCCAAGGGCCCGGGCGTTGCTATTACGAAGGTCGAAAAGGTGATTTTTTTCTGAGTGAATGCCAGGTCTTCACGGAGGAATCACCGGTTCTGATCACCCAACCCTCCCACACTTATGGCAAGATCAATATTGGAGGCGGATCGGCCGATGCCAGTAACGTCATCGATGGGGATGGATCTTCCGGATGGTCGACTGCAGAACAAAATGGGAAAGCCCACCATTTGGTTCTCCCTTTGGCAGACCCCATTGCAGCGAAGACACCCTTCACCCTCGAAATGTTGTTTGAGCGTCATTTTGTGGTCAGCCTGGGGCGCTTTAGAATTTCAGCTACCAGCGAAGCCGGTATCCCCATGGCCAAGACGCATGGAACGCGGGCTGAGAGGCTTTTGGCTAGCGGGAAACTTGACGAACCATCATCCCTTGAGCACCTCAGGGAGGTGTTTCTTGAAACCGACCCGCGATGGAAAACCCAGCAGCAATCCCTGGAAAAGATCCGGCAGCAACTCCCTCAACCCAATCATTCCCTGGTCATGATGGAGCGACCGGCGGACAACCCGCGCCCGACCTATCTACGTCATCGCGGAGAATACCTGAATCCTCAAGCCATCATTGAACCGGGCTTACCAGAAATCTTCCACCTAGCAGAGATGCCAGAGCCTAAGGATCGCCTTGACTTCGCCCGCTGGCTGGCAAGTGATGCCAACCCCATGGGCGACCGGGTCACGGTGAACCGAGCTTGGAGATCTTTCTTCGGAGCAGGATTGATTCGGACAAGTGGTAACTTCGGCACCCAGGCCCCCAGCCCTGACCACCCTGAGCTACTGGACTGGCTGGCTTTGAAGTTTCGTCAAGACGGCCGCCACCTCAAATCGCTGCATCGGCTCATCGTCACCAGCGCCACTTACCGCCAGTCCTCGCAGGCCACCCCCGAACAGCTTGAGCGAGATCCAGAAAACCGATCCTTGGCACGCGGCCCTCGTTTTCGACTCTCTGGTGAATTAATCCGAGATCACATGCTCGCTGCCAGCGGTCAACTGTCGCATAAGATGGAGGGCCCAGGGGTTTACCCACCTCAACCCCTGAGTGTGACGGCTCATGCTTTTGGCAATACGGCATGGAGTGCGTCCACAGGAGCAGATCGCTACCGCCGCTCGATCTACACCTTCATTAAACGAACCGCACCCTTTGCCAGTTTCATGACCTTCGATGGCACCTCAGGGGAGAATTGTGTCGCACGACGCGACCGTAGCAACACGCCCCTGCAAGCTCTTTCCTTACTCAATGACGAGATGTTTCTGGAATTGGCACGGCACGCGGCAGCCCGCACGCCTGAAGAACCCACCCAAGCCATCACCGCCTTGTTTTATCAATTCCTGAGCCGTTCACCCTCCGAAGAAGAACATGCAACCCTCATGGCCTACTACCATCAGCAGCTCGAGCGCTTGCGCGAAGGAGAGATCAAGGCCGAAGACCTCTTGAGATCTCAGGAGCCATCCCATGACATGGCAGCCAGAGCACTCGTGGCACGGCTGATCATGAACCTCGACGAAGCCATCACCAAACCATGAATCCGTCCTTTCCCATCGAACGCACTCGCCGACATTTCTTTCAAGACTGTGGACTGGGCATTGGGAAAATGGCCCTGGCATCCCTCCTGGCCAAGGAGAGTCTGCATGCAGCCACGGCAACCAATCAGCTGGACTACATGCGCCACCCCATCAGGGCCAAACGAGTGATCTTTCTGTTCATGGCGGGTGCCCCCAGCCAACTGGAACTCTTCGACCACAAGCCCAAGCTCAAGGAGATGGAAGGTAAGCCCATTCCCCCATCCGTGATCCAAGGGCAACGGTATGCTTTCATTCAACCTGACGCTGCAGTCTTGGGCCCGAGGTTTCCCTTCAGCCAATATGGGCAATCGGGGGCCGAACTTTCGGACAGGCTTCCCTACCTCAGCCAAATCGTTGACGACATCGCTGTGGTCAAATCGGTGCATACCGATCACTTCAACCATGCCCCAGCTCAATTGTTCATGACGACCGGCAGTGGCATACCAGGGCGTGCCAGCATGGGTTCCTGGTTAAGCTATGGCCTTGGTAGCGAGGCTGACGATCTCCCTGCCTTTGTGGTTCTCAAGAGTGGCGGAAGCCTCAGCGGTGGAGCCTCCATGTGGGGCTCGGGCTTTCTTCCCTCTGAACATCAGGGGGTTCCCTTCCGAGAGGGAAAGGACCCCATCCTCCATCTTGCCAACCCCAACGGCATCGACCAGCTGGCTCAACGACAAACCCTGGATACTTTGAGTCATCTCAATCGACTTTCCCATCAGCACGTGGGAGATCCGGAAATCAAGACACGCATCGAGGCTTATGAAATGGCCTATCGCATGCAGGCACGTGCCCCGGAGCTGATGGATTTTTCCAGCGAAAGCAAGACGACCAAGGAGCTTTATGGCATTCAAGACGGTAGCTCAAATTTCGCCAGTCACTGCCTGCTGGCTCGGCGTCTGGTGGAGCGCGGTACGCGCTTTGTTCAACTCTATCACAGTGGTTGGGATGCGCATTCGGATGTCGAGGGCAATGTCAAAAACAATGCCCGCACTGTTGATCAGGCCAGTGCCGCGTTGATCACCGACCTCAAACAGCGGGGCATGCTCAAAGATACGCTGGTGGTATGGGGTGGCGAATTTGGCCGAACCCCCATGGTGGAAGCCAGTGCGGCACTGGGAAGAAGCAAGGGACGGGACCACCACCCTCAAGCCTTTACCATGTGGCTAGCTGGCGGAGGCATTCGCCCTGGCATCACGCTGGGGCAAACCGATGAACTGGGCTTTCACATCACCGAAGACCCGGTTCATGTCAATGATCTGCAGGCTACCATCCTGGAGTTGATGGGAATTGACCACACACGCTTGAGCTTCAACTTCCAGGGGCTGGATTTCCGTCTCACAGGCGTGGAGGCCCACCATTCGGTCCAAAAACTCATGGCTTGAATGCCATCCAAACCGCATTGAACTGACCTTGAGTTTTATCCATTTCATGAGGACCCATCCATTTTACCACCACCCATCACTCTCAAGATTCATGCGCTTGCTGGAGGGGTTTCTTGGACTGGTTCTTTGCCTCACGGCTTGCCAATTTCTTACGAAAATAATAACGATGGAAACGCAATGGCATCACCAAAAGCAAGGAGATTTGCTAGAGAGCTGGGAGTAAATATTAATGATGTAATTGGTAGTGAAAGAAATGGCAGGGTTACCGAGGATGATATTAAGTATTACGTTGCCTCAAGATCTAATAAAATTACAAAATCAGAAACTGTAGAAATTAAAAATCAAAAAAAAATATCTCAAGAATATGCTCATTCAGAGTTTGGAGAGGTAGAAGTAAAAGATATACCTCGAATTAAAAAATTAGCCTCAACTTATTTAATGAATTCATGGTCTAACATTCCGCATGTTACAAATCATGATGAAGCTGACATAACAGAGATGGAACAATTTAGATCTTCATTAACTGATATTTATACTGGTGAAAAAAAAAAAATTACACCTTTAGCTTTTATTGTTAAGGCTTTAGTAGCTTCTTTAAAAAACTTTCCAAGTTTCAATTCATCAATTGATGAAATTGAAAATGGTAAAATGACATTAAAAAAATATTTTCATATTGGAATAGCAGTTGATACTCCAAATGG
>JALRAZ010000367.1 GCA_023257935.1 Verrucomicrobiota bacterium | reverse complement strand
CCAGGTCCTTAAGGCAGGCCTGCGTCTGCCGCTGACTGATTTCATGCAAGACTCTCCCAAAGAGGAGGGTATTGCCTCATGGTCTCACACCTGGAGCGCGCATCAAGACGGGATCAAGGGGTGCGCCAGTAAGGGTTTCAAGGAAAGCCACCAAATCCTTCACTTCATCCCCACGCAGACCAAGAGGTTGAAGGGATTCCTCTCGATGACCAAGAGCTGGTTCATCAGGGAGGGTTGAATAAAAGGTCACGACTTCTTCCAAGGTCTCAAACCGGCCATCGTGCATGTAAGGAGCAGTGCGGGCAACGTTGCGCAGCGTTGGGGTTTTGAATTCACCCAAATTGCTATCCCGTGTCGTCACATAATGAAGTGCTTGATTGGCCTCAAGCGAAGGGTCATCACTGAAGAGTCCTTGGCCATTGAAGGGATCATTTTTGACCTGCTCCACCGCTGGATACCTGCCACGATCAAGCTCAGAGCCGCCACGATCCAGCCCAATGTTGTGAAACTCATGATCGGTCAAGGTAGGTCCAGCATGACAAAGCGTGCATTGCCCCTTACCGGTAAAAATCACGAGCCCCCTCAAATGCTGTTGATTGAATTCAGGAGTCAGCAGGTGTCGTTCACCTCGTCGAAGGCGCCCCACAAAGCGATCAAAAGGTGAGTCCGAGGATATTAATTGCCTCTGGTAGGCCTCCATTGCCTTGCCTAGGTGGGAAAAAACCAAGGTCAATGGATCATCCTCAGTTGACAAATCGGACTGTGGTGGATGATTCGGCTGTGAAGCACCGTTGAGTTCAGGCCGGGTGTCAGCCACAGAGCCCTGAGCATGCAGTTGAGGCAAGGCACCAAATGCTTGCTGGTAGAGTTCGCGATAGACGGGCTCAGCTGCTACCAGATCATAGGCACGACCACGACTGCCTCCCATTTCACTTGGGTGCTCGATGGGTGCCATGGCTTGCGACCAGATGGAATCCTTTCGCCCGTCCCAATAATACCAACGCTGCCATGCCAAATTCCAAAGGGTGGGTGCATGGCGGCTCAGAGGTTTCAAGCCAACGGAAAGAGCC
Source organism: Verrucomicrobiota bacterium (assembly GCA_023257935.1). Lineage (GTDB taxonomy): Bacteria > Verrucomicrobiota > Verrucomicrobiia > Limisphaerales > AAA164-E04 > UBA7971. Next base: position 1,316 of record JALRAZ010000367.1, on the reverse strand, counting down.
CGACCATCAGACCAATCCTGGTTCGGGTCGTGACAACTAGCACAGGAGATCTTCCCATTGAGCGAAAGACGCTCCTCATAGAAGAGATATTGGCCTAGCAGGGCTGCATGAGGGTTGTCGGCATAACGATTGGTCGGGCTTGGAGGAATCGAAGGCAGAGGGCTTAGCGACAAAATAGTTTCAACCTGCTCGGCTGGAAGCAGCAAACCGTCGATGCGCACAGCGTTGTCTGGCTGCTCTCGGCAAGAGACCAGGGCCAGAATCAGAACCCATCCCATGCAATACCAGATCTTCAAAATACTAGAGGGTGAAGGCAATGGTTCCTCGATCGGGAATCCCATCCTCAACGCAATCAATGTAAAGTTCCCACAGACCGCCCATATGAAAAAGCAGACCCCGCACTTCATACTCACCCTCGCCGATTCGTTCGATCTCCGGTTGCGTGTTGATCCCATGACCATGTGCGGGCATATCTGCATCAATCTGAATCTCCAGTGCCTGACTCAGCGATTCCTCATCAGCTCGCCGAATGACCAGGTGCATGGAACAGTGCTCGTTCTTTGGGGGCGGATAGGTCGAGAAAGTACAGTCGATCACGTAAGCACCGCTGGCAGTCTGACACGATACCACCGATGTCTCGACCATGTCAGACTCGGTGACGGGATCAGGCTTGCAGCCGATCCCTAGGACCAGGCAAAGCAAACATGGTAGTAATAGAAGCTTTTTCATGCTTTTTTTCTGATGGCCGACAAGGCAAGCAAGGCAAGCAACAGGAGAACACCCAACATCCACAGACGACGCATGTCAACGCCTCCCTCTTCTGATTTTTCCTCGGTGACATCCTGCGCTGCTGAAGCCAAGTCTCTTGCAGTCTTGGGTATGGGTAGTTCGGGGCCTCTTTCCAGGTAGCGGGCTGCAACAAATAAATCCCCTGCCAACTCGGAAGTGGGTAAAACAACCGACTGCGTTGTGCCTTCGGCTTTGAGAGGTATGGACACCAAACGATCGGTTGCCTGGTAAAAAGCAAGCGCTCCGGCCTCCTGACTTGGTGTGGACTCGATGGGCTGGGAAGCAGATTTGAAACGGTAGGATTCGACTCCCTTGGGAACCGTCCATTCAACCCGGATCCCCTCTTCGACCGGGCTCGTTTCCAGCGGTAGCCACCGCCAGGTCCATTGACGTTGAATGGATTCGACCAACACTTCCAAGGTGCGGTTCCAGGAGGCCGGCTCGCCAGCATCAAGCCATTGCCTCCCCTCCTTAAGGAAGGACCTTTCACCGGTCAGCAAATATCCAATCGCAAAAAGCTCCTGACT
>JALRAZ010000363.1 GCA_023257935.1 Verrucomicrobiota bacterium | reverse complement strand
TGCAACCCGACCCGCAGGGCTGGCGCGGTGTTTTGCTGCTCGGGCGGGGATCCTTCGAGATTGAAGGGCAAATCCATATTCACACCAGTGGTATCATCCTACGTGGCAGCGGTGAGGGTGAGGAAGGAACCAGGCTGATGGCTATGGGGCAGGGCCGACGGGCTTTGATTCGAATCCAAGGCGATGCCCGCCAAGAAACGGGCAAGCCACTTGCCATCGCTCAGGATTATTTGCCCGTGGGAGATCTTAGCTTGCGACTGGAAGGTGCGGGATCCTTGCGGCCAGGGCAGCGTATTCGAATCCGTCGTCCAAGCCCTCAGCATTGGATTGATTTCATGGGAATGGCCTCGGTTAAAGGGCGTCCCACTCCTGTTTGGAAAAAGGACACACTCGATGTGATCTGGGAGCGTGAGGTCGTTTCAGTTTCCGAGGGTCAAATCCAAATCAACGCTCCTTTGACCTGTTCGCTCGATCAGGCCTTTGGGGGTGGGTGGGTTCAGACCTATGCCCCTTCTGGGCGTATTCATCATGTCGGGATTGAGCATCTTGAGCTGGTTTCTGTGGGGCGTCCGAATATGCCCAAGGATGAGGAACATGCTTGGATGGCAGTGACCATGAACCATGTCGAAAATGCCTGGGTGCGGCAGGTAACCACCCGAGGGTTTGTGAGCTCTGCGGTGAACCTGATGGAACACTGTCGCCACATTACGGTCATGGATTGTCAGAATCTGGCACCTGTTTCCGAACTCGGTGGTTACCGGCGTCATGCCTTTCACACTGCTGGCCAGCAAACACTCTTCCTACGCTGTTTCAGCGAAGATGGACGGCATGACTTTTCTACTGGTTGGCGTTCGGCTGGCCCCAACGCCTTTGTCTTTTGCGAGGCAAAGGGGGCTCATGATTTTAGCGGTCCTATCGAGAGTTGGTCCACTGGAGTGCTGCTTGATAACCTCACCATGGATGGGGGAGGGGTTCGCTTGGATGATCGGGAACTCTGGGACAACGGCGTTGGCTGGGCGGCTGCAAACTCTGTGATCTGGCAGTGCTCCGCGCCGGTGGTGGTCAATCGTATGCCTCCGGGGGCTCAAAATTGGGCCATAGGTTGTTGGGCTCAATTTGTTGGCAATGGAAACTGGAGATCTTCCAATGAATTTGTTGATCCAGAAAGCCTTTATCGGCAGCAGCTTCGAGAGAGGTTGGGGCAACAAGCAGTGGAGGCTCTCAATCCCACAACTTTCCCCAGTGAATCAGCCCCGGTATGGCACCTGAAAGCTGGAGCTGGATCAAGCAATCATGCCAAGCCCTCCTTTCCGCTTCAGAACAAGCAGGGGTGGCTGGTGGTAGGCAATAGGTTGGCTGCAGGGCGTCAGCCCGGTATCACTTGGTGGCGAGGGCATGTTTCTTCCAGCCGTTCTGATGAGTTCGGCATCAATCTCACTCGCTTTGCCCCCGGGCTGCATGGGAGAGGGCTGACGGATGATCTGCAGGAGCTGGGGCAGAGTCTGGCCCAAAGCGGCGCGGTAGGCCTGCGGCATCATCCCGGTTTGTGGTATGATCGTCGTCGAGATGATCATGAAATGATCCGGCGAATCGATGGGGATGTCTGGCCCCCCTTCTATGAATTGCCCTGGGCTCGATCCGGTCAAGGCACGGCATGGGACGGTCTCAGTCTGTATGATCTCAGTCAGTTCAATCCCTGGTATTTTCAACGTCTCAGGGACTTTGCGCAGATCTGCGAGGAAAAGGCTCTGGTGTTCATCAATGCGATGTATTTCCAGCACAACATTCTGGAGGCAGGAGCCCATTGGGCCGACTATCCCTGGCGATCGGCCAACAACATCAACCACACTGGATTTCCCGAGCCCCCCCCCTACCAGAACCGCAAGCGCATTTTTATGGATGAGGCCTTCTATGATACTTCTGATCCGGTAAGTGTCCCTCTGCATCAGCGTTTCATCCAACATTCCCTGGCCAATCTCAGAGACTCGCCCAATGTGATTCATCTCTTGGGAGAGGAATACTCAGGCCCTTTGTCTTTCACCGCTTTCTGGCTTGATACCGTTGCCCGCTGGTCTAGCCAACAGCAAGTCGATCCATTGATTGGCCTGAGTGCTCCCAAGGATGTTCAGGATGCTATTTTGGCCGACGACCGTCGTAATGCTCTGGTCGATGTGATTGACTTCAAATATTGGTGGGTTTCTCCAAAGGGACTCTATGCACCTGAAGGGGGGCTTCACCTGGCCCCAAGGCAGCATGAGAGGTTGTGGAAAGGTGGGCGCCCAAACGATGAGACCCTGGCTACCATGGCCGCTCAATACCGTCAGCAATACCCTGAAAAAGCCATTATTTGCGACTTCGATCAAGCCTCCTGGGCTTTCCTGTGCGCTGGAGGTTCGATGCCCAATCTCCCTGCATCGACCTCCCCTCAACTGCTCGAGGCCATTCCGTTCATGGATCCATGGATTGCCACGGCTTCAGAACGAACCTGGGGATTATGGCAGGAGGGTAAGGGTGGTTTGATTTACATTCGTGAACAACCCTCCTTGGATCTTGATTTGCGTCATGAAGAGGGATCCTTTGAAGTGATCAGGCTGGAGCCAAAAACGGGGCAGCCCTCATCAAGTGCTCAATTCTTGATTCAGGGTGGTCAGTGGGTTCATTTGCCTCTCAAATCTGGAGTGAATGTTCTGTGGATTCGCCATCGGTGAGGGCAAGCCAGAGGCCCATGACCCCTTGCCAATCGAATGATTATTTTCGAAGTGTGCGTTTGATGCCATTTGTGCCATCCTTCGGTTCGCATGGCTGAAATCGGTCGATACAACTCACTCAGGGTGCTTCGTTCCACCCCTCAGGGCCTTTACCTGGATGGTGGTGATCATGGGGATATCCTCATGCCCGGACGCTACGTTGCCCAAAAGACAGAAGAGGGCAGCGAGGTCACAGTCTTTGTCTACCGAGATTCAGAGGATCGCCTGGTAGCCACCACTGAGACGCCCACGGCGCTGGTAGGGGAAATTGCCTGCCTGAAGGTGAAGAGTATTCATCCTCAAGTTGGAGCCTTCCTAGACTGGGGATTGGCCAAGGACTTGCTTCTACCCTTTCGCGAGCAAAGTGGCAAAGTGGCTGTCGGCCAATCGATCGTGGTGGGTATTTGCCTGGATCCCAAATCGGATCGAATCATGGCCACGACCCGACTCAATCGACTACTCAAGCCAACCCCACACCACCTCAGGCGTGGTCAATCGGTTCGCTTGATGATGATTGGCCCCTGTCCTTTAGGTTGGAATGCTTTGGTCAATCAGACCCATCTGGGCCTCCTTTATGTGGATGAATTGCCTCCTGATCCGGAGCCAGGACAGACTTTGCGAGGTTATGTCAGACAGGTGCGTCCTGACGGTAAGTTAGACCTGACACTCAATGCTGATCGCGGCGCCAGGGTTGTCTCCTTGACGAGCAGAATCCTGGATGCCCTCGCCGAGGGCCAGGGGTTTTTACCCTTCAACGATCGGACTTCCCCTGAGGCCATCCGAGCCACTTTCGGTGTCAGCAAAAAAGTGTTTAAACAGACCCTTGGCAGCCTCTACAAGGAGCGAAAGATCCGCATGGTGCCTGAAGGGATTCGTCGCTTGGATGAGGCTGGGGACTGATTGATCATGGGGTTATAGGCATAGCTCAAAACATTGGCCTGCAAAGGTTTTGATTTGAGAATAGGTTTGTTTTTCTAGGGTCCCCTGATTACTCTTTGGGCAATGACTCCCCGACTTCATGGCATCGTCCTGATGATGGCATGCATTGCTTTGCCCCTTCCAACACTGGGGCAAACCTATGATCTGGTCATTTATGGAGGCACCAGCAGTGCGGTGGTGGCAGCTGTCCAGGCTAGGAAAATGGGGCGGTCTGTTGTCATGGTTTCTCCTGATAAGCACCTGGGGGGTTTGACCAGTGGCGGGCTTGGTTGGACTGACACCGGCAACAAGGCTGTGATCGGAGGCCTGGCCCGGGAATTTTATCATCGGGTCTGGTTGGCTTATCAGGAAGAGGCTGCCTGGCCATGGCAGAATCGATCTGATTACGGAAACAAGGGGCAGGGAACACCAGCCATTGATGGGGCACAGAGGACCATGTGGATATTTGAACCGCACGTGGCCGAATCAGTCTTTGAAGCTTGGATCAGGCAATGGGAAATTCCTATTCACCGAGACGAATGGCTTGACCGCGATCCCGCCAGAGGCATCTCCAAGCAGGGAGGTCGCATTAAAACCATCACCACCCTTTCTGGTAGGCAATTTCATGGTCGCATGTTTTTGGATGCAACCTATGAGGGGGATTTGATGGCTCTGGCCGGGGTCGATTATCATGTAGGAAGGGAGAGCAGCGACACCTACGGAGAAGAGTGGAATGGCATTCAAACGGGGATCCTGCATCATCGACATCATTTTGGTGCGGTCTCTCAACCCATCAGCGCCTATCGCATTCCCGATGATCCTTCCAGTGGATTGCTTGCCAGGATTTCAGGAAATCCTCCCGGTGATCGTGGCATGGGCGATCACCGCATCCAGGCTTATTGCTTTCGGATGTGCCTGACTGATCATCCTGAAAATCGCATCCCTTTTGAACGTCCTAGTGGCTACGACCCGGCTCAGTATGAGCTGCTTCTTCGCATTCTGAATGCAGGCTGGAGAGAGACATTTCAGAAATTCGATCCCATCCCCAACCAAAAAACCGATACCAATAATCATGGGCCCTTCAGCACGGATAACATTGGTTTGAACTATGCCTACCCAGAGGGAAGCTACGAACAGAGGCAAGCTATCATCGAGGAACATGAGCTTTATCAGAAAGGCCTGATGTATTTCCTGGCTAACGATCAACGAGTGCCAGGGGAAGTCAGGGAGACCATGGCACGCTACGGTTTGGCCAAGGATGAATTCACCGACAATGGTGGCTGGCCCCATCAAATCTACGTTCGGGAATCCCGGCGCATGCAGGGACGTTTCATCATGACAGAAAATGAATTGCTCAAGCGCAGGGCGACTCCAGAGCCTGTCGGCATGGGCTCCTATACCATGGACAGCCACAATGTGCAGCGCTATGTCACGCCCGAGGGTCATGTTCAGAACGAAGGGGATATCGGTGTCTCCACTCGAGGGCCCTATGCTATCAGTTACGGATCACTTGTCCCTCGCAAGGATCAGTGCACCAACCTGCTTGTGCCGGTATGCCTCTCCAGCTCACACATTGCCTTCGGGTCCATCCGCATGGAGCCAGTCTTCATGATTCTAGGCCAGTCGGCAGCCACTGCAGCCATGCTCAGCCTGGAACAAGGCCCAGCTTTTGCCGTTCAGGATCTTGTCTACGAAGAGTTGAGTGCCCAGTTGATCAAAGATGGGCAGGTGTTGGAGGTAGCCGCCGCCCTGCCAGAGAGAACCCTTCATTTGAAAGGAGTGGTGGTAGATGATTCGCAGGCGCGCTTGAGCGATGGTTGGAAGAGGAGTCGCTCGATGGGTCCCTTTGTGGATCAGGGCTACCTGCATGATACCAATCAGGGCAAAGGGCAGGCATGGGCTGAGTATCAGGCCATGCTAGAACCGGGTGTTTACGAAGTGCGAATGGTCGTTACCTTCCATGAAAATAGAGCAACCAATGTGCCCGTCTCCATCCATCACCGGGAAGGGGTGACCCGTCTGAAGGTCAATCAGCGGGCTAGGCCAAGCGGCGATGCTAGCCTCCTATCGCTGGGGACCTACGCTTTCGATCAGGAGGCAAAGGTTGTGGTTGAAAATGGGAATACTGATGGATACGTGGTCATCGATGCCATGGAGTGGCTTGCACCATGAAGACTTTTTCACCAAGACAATATGCTCGGGCCTGTTCGTTCCATTCAGAGCAATCAGGCAGCTGTTTGCAGAAAGGTTTCTTGTGGACCCTCATGGGGTTCTGGTCATTATGTGCCGGCCTTCAGGCAGACACTGAGGCCTCTGACTGGTGGGCCATTCAACCGATTGAACGGCCAGCATTTCCCAGTTCAGCCTCGGATCATTGGACGCGCAATCCCATTGATTATTTCGTCATGCAGCGACTTAAGGAGGCTGGCCTGGCGCCTGCGCCTGAGGCCGATCGTGCTGAGCTGATTCGACGAGCCTATTTTGACCTCATCGGCCTACCTCCTTCATCCGAAGCGATTGAGGATTTCGTGACGGATCCTCATCCTGATGCTTGGATCCAACTTGTTGAGGGTCTGCTGGAAAGCCCTCACTATGGCGAGCGGTGGGGGCAACACTGGTTGGATGTGACGCGCTGGGCAGAGTCCGACGGTTACCGACAAGATGCCTTCAGGCCACACGCATGGCCCTATCGGGATTATGTCATCAAAGCTTTCAACCAGGACAAACCATACGACCGCTTTGTCAGGGAACAGTTGGCGGGCGATGAACTCGAACCAGATAATCCTGAAGTCATCATTGCCACGGCATACCTGCGCAATGGCATTTATGAGTATAATCAGC
>JALRAZ010000217.1 GCA_023257935.1 Verrucomicrobiota bacterium | reverse complement strand
TACCTAGCCTTCATTCGACGACCCATGCAACGAGACACCACCACCGCGGCAGCCCTCGCCCACGTCAAAGTCCCCTTCGCGGCCAAGCGACTGCTCAAGCTCCTCACCAAAATCACGCATGGCGAATTGCACATTCAATGCCCTGACGGCTCCTTTGCCGGTATGGGCATACCTGGTGATAATGGATGGGAGTGGTCGGAGCAGCCATCCCTGGCCCCCGCCATACAGCAAGCCATCGCCATATACGAAGGTTCTGCACCAGCAGCCTTTGTGGATCTCCCCATGACCATTCGTTGATTTGACTGCCTAATTCCTTCACGAACATGTTAAAAATAAAACCATGGATTCTGGCTGCCATTTTGCCCCTAACGCAAACTTTGGGGCAAAATCTGGAGGACCTTCAAGCTGGCTTCCAGGCAGACCTGGATGCTGCCCTAGAGGAGCTGGCAAAGCTTCAGGAAACAATTTCCGAGGAGAAAATCCCACTTTCCAAGCGATTGACGGAGCTCGAGTCGGAGCTGATCGCCGAAAGGTTTCAACTCAATAAGTCTGAGCGCGAGGCGGACAATCGCCTGGTCGAGTTGGGCAGCCTCAAATCTCAAGCCAAATCCCTATCCGACGAACAAGCTTATCTGAAGGGGCTCATTTCCGAATATGCGGAATTATTCGAGACTCGGATTCATATCACCGAGGTGGATGCGATTCAGCCTGCAATCAATGAAACGAGAAGTCGCTTACAGAGCCCTGACACAGCACCCGAAGTGCTGGCTGAGCAGTCTGTTGCTTTGCTCCATCGGTCTATCGATCGTCTGAATCAACTGATTGGGGGGACGATTTTTGACGATCAAGCCCTGAGCCCCAATGGCATTCTCAACCAAGGCAAAGTGGTGCTTGCGGGACCTTTCGCCCTTTTTGGTTCCGAAAAAATGGAAGATTCTGGGTTGGCTCAGCTTCAGCTCGGATCCGCCGAGCCGACAGTGACCTACCTTGGGCCTGACAAAGCCGAACGCATTGGTGTCTTGGCCGGTAGTGGCCAAGGTTTGTTCCCAGTAGATCCCACGATAGGTAATGCCCTTAAAATTGCCGCAACTGAGGATAATCTAATCAACCACATGAAGAAGGGGGGACCTGTGATGGTCCCCATTGTGGGGCTGGGCCTTGCCGCAGTCATGATTGCCCTTTTGAAATGGCTGCAGCTCTCTCGCATTCGATTAGCTGGCCCTGCGGATCTCAAATTAATTTTAGCTCATCTCAAAGCAGGACATCCTGACAAAGCCTCAACGCATATCGCTACTTTCAAGGGCCAGGTTGGGGATGTCCTTCGCTCTGCTCTGGAGCATCGGTCAGAAAGTAAGGAGTATCTTGAGGAGCTAATGTATGAAAAAATGCTGAGTGCCAAGCCTGCGCTCGAGCGTTTCATTGCGTTGATTGCACTCACTGCCGCTACGGCTCCACTATTGGGGCTGCTTGGGACGGTGACGGGAATGATCAATACCTTCAACATGATCACGGTTTTTGGCACCGGAGATCCTCGCATGTTATCTGGTGGTATTTCAGAAGCACTCATCACCACCAAATTCGGGCTTGTGGTCGCCGTGCCCGCTCTCATTTGTCATGCCTTTGTCACTCGCAAGGTCAAAGGAGTCTTAGGATCCATGGAGCAGGTCTCTATTGGCTTTATCAACGGTTTGCCAGATGCGCGAAAGAGCGATTGAAAACTAGCGAAACATTAAACCCATTTATTAATTCAAAATGAATGCATTCATTGAAAAAGTTCTGAACATCTGGATGGCAGGCGGATGGACCATGATACCCCTGGCCGTTCTCGCTCTGATGACCTACTCGGCTGCGGTGAGGCTTTTCCTTTACTTCCGCAGACGAGATTTTAGCCAGATTGGGCAGGAAACCTGGATGCAGTGGTTGAAGAATCCAGCAAAAGCTGAGGGTGAAGTGGGTGAAATCATCCGTTACGCTCGCCAGGAAGTGCGAGGGGAAGACGACATACGTAGTCGTTTCGCTGAGGTCGCCCTGTCCAAAATCCCATACATGGATCGAAACATTGCCTTCATCAATATACTGGTTACCGCAGCGCCGCTCATCGGGCTGCTTGGAACGGTGATGGGGATGCTGATGACTTTTCAGTCCATTGGATTAGGCGGAGGAGAAATGGCTGAAATGATGGCCAAGGGGATTTCGGCTGCACTCTTTCCACCAGAGGTGGGCCTGTGCATTGCCCTGCCTGGGCTCTTGATGGTTCACCTCCTTAAGCGCAAACGAGACGAATATGATGCGTTCCTTGGTAAGCTTGAGAGTTTCTGCATTCAGCAGTTCAAGAAAGACCAGCTCACCACAGGGACGGCTCATGTTTCATTTCAAGAAGCCTCCCCCCAAAAAATGGCGTCTGATGTTCAGGTAGCATTTTGCGCAGCATGAAGGCTCGTCGCTCCATTAACGAAGTTGAGGAGGTATCCGAGATCAATGTATCCCCATTGATCGATATGGTGTTCATTTTGTTGATCTTTTTCATCGTGACGACGGTGTTTGTGGAAGAAACCGGGGTTGAGGTCGACAAGCCACAATCAGCCTCAGCCGTAGCTCTTGAAAAAAATAGCATCTTGTTGGCAGTGACCAGCCAAGGACAAATTGTTTACGGAGGAAGAGAAATTGGTGTTGCAGGAGTCAGGCCCCTTGTTAAGAGATTGACCCAAGCCGAAGACATGCCGGTGATTATGTTCCTAGGACGGATCAATCACATCAAGGGCAACGATTTCCTGATCAAGGGCTTTGCCCGGATGCTTAAGGATCGTCCCGATGCCCGCTTAGTGCTGATTGGCGGTGATGACGGACACATGGACGAAT
>JALRAZ010000178.1 GCA_023257935.1 Verrucomicrobiota bacterium | reverse complement strand
TGAAACACAGAAATTGCGGCGATGTCTTCATCCAGGATAAAACGGGCTGCGTCAAACTCATGTGGAGCCGAGTTCGAGATCGCCATTTGGCCTGTAAAGTTCGCTGGTGCTTCTACATTTCGATGGAAGCAGTGAAACATAATCGCTTTGCCGATAGCTCCATTGGCCAGTGAATCTTTCATCTGAGTGTATGCTGGATCAAAGCGTCGCATGAAGCCAACTTGGACCATTTGCTTTCCGAGTCGCTTCTCGACTTCCAACACTTCAAGGCATTGCTCCGAAGTGGGTGCAAGTGGCTTCTCGCAGAGCACATGCTTTCCTGCTTCAATGGCTGCAATCGATAGTGGGGCATGTGTCTGATCAGGACTGGCAATCACCACTGCATCCACATCAGAACGTGTGACCGTCTCTTGGGGATTATTGCTCACATGAGATGCTCCATATTTTTTAGCAATCTCTGTGGCTCGCTCTTCAAAGGCATCACAAACCACCTGCAACTGAACATTGGGTATGTCCTCAGCAAAAATGCGGGCATGATCAGCCCCCATGATCCCCACCCCAATCAGGGCAACTCGAACACTCATTCCGTTCCTCTCTGTACATTTTGATTGTTTAGTGCCATGCGTTTTTTGAAACGCTCCTGCATCGCCTTATCACTTTCTTTTGTACCGTCATGCCAGGTGCCGAAGAGACGGTCAAAGGGAAGCAATCCATCAGAGTAGTTCACATCGAAATACTTATGATGTAGGTAGTGTGGATAAGCATGCGTCTTGAACGAACTATCCTTACCTATTTCGATCTGATCAAAACCGATATGCCCAACTATTGCGCCAAAACTCGCCTGGTGGAGTTGATAAATCATCAGGAATGGATTGGAGGGTAAAAGCAGATGCCAGAGAGCGACACCAAAGTAAGGCAATGATTCTCCAGGATGCATCGAGAGTGAAGACCAGGGAGAAGGATTGATCGAATTGTGGTGAATCGAATGAATCCACTTGTAGAGTGGCTCAATGTGAATGAGTCGATGAATACAGTAAAAGTGGGCTTCCTGAATGAAGGGGACTGCCAAGAAAACCAATGCTAGTTGCCAAGGTGAATCTGCAAAAACAAGCCAGGGAATATTACCATTTGCAAACCCCCACAACATCAGGACTTCAATCAGTGTCCACGCGACGACTGAACTGAAGATCACTCGCAGATAATTATCAATGTTCTGGCTATTGAACCAGAAATATTCCATTGGTTTTTCAGCGGGGAACAGGCCGTTGTACTTAAACCGCTTGCCTTGATTCCTTCGATGATAGAGTTGCCATTCGAAGACACCAAACCAAGCGGTAATTGCAAGACCGTTGACCAAGAAAAGGTTAAAAATCCAACCCCAGCTAAACGTCTGCATTACCTCTTTTTCGGGAATTACAAGTTCCCAGTAAAGCACTGCGGAGATCAGCCACAAAAAGTTCCAGGGAAACAAATAGCCTGGAATCCATTGAAGGATCTTTTTCAAATCAAGAGGCTTTATCCATAACGGAGTCGGCTTCAAGGCTTCGTTTGGACGGAAGTCTCCTCGCTTGTTGTGGCTTCCAAATAGCGTGTCATCCATAGTCTATTGATTCCTAAAGGAACAATACAAATAGAGCTGATTTTATTACTTTTCAGTGGGCTTTGAGATAGTCTTCAATCTCAGCTTCCAACTCAGCCATCGCCTCACCTCCTGCCATCAGATCCGTGATCTCTTCTCGGGTCTTCTCTCCT
>JALRAZ010000379.1 GCA_023257935.1 Verrucomicrobiota bacterium | reverse complement strand
CCCTCAGGTCGAAGTCATTTCACCCAAGCCCATGTTGTATGAGAGAGAAAGTACCATTGAAGAAGGCACCAGGGATCTTTTGCTCAAGATGGGACCCAAGGGGTTCTCGAAATGGGTATTGAAGCAAAAGCGCTTACTGGTCACCGATACGACTTTCCGAGATGCCCACCAGTCACTCATGGCAACCCGCATGCGCACCCATGACATGCTGGGTTGTGCCGACTTCATCGCTCATCACTTGGGTGATGCGCGAGAAGGTCTGTTTTCCATGGAGATGTGGGGAGGTGCCACATTTGATACGGCTATGCGCTTCCTGAGCGAGGATCCATGGGAGCGACTCCGTATTTTAAGAAAGCATATCCCAAACATCTGCTTCCAGATGCTTTTTCGCGGTAGCAATGCGGTCGGGTATTCCAATTATCCAGATAATGTTGTCGACGGGTTTGTGCGCCACGCAGCCGAGGCCGGCATGGATATTTTCAGGGTCTTTGATAGCCTGAATTACTTACCCAACCTGAAGACCGCCATGGAGGCAGTTCAGCAAACCCATGGCATCTGTGAAGCAGCCCTCTGCTACACTGGCAACATCCTGGACGGTCGGCGCGACAAATTTGATTTGGCTTATTACGTGAAACTAGCCAAGGAGCTGGAGAGGATGGGGGCCCATATGCTGGCCATCAAGGACATGGCTGGGCTTTGTCGCCCGGCTGCCGCACGCAAGCTGGTCAGGGCTCTCAAACAGGAAGTCGGTATCCCGATTCATTTTCACACGCATGAAACAGCCGGGGTGCAATCCGCAGCCATTCTGGAGGCATCCCAAGCGGGTGTGGACGTCGTGGATCTGGCTGTTGCATCCATGTCAGGCAGCACCTCGCAGCCTAACATGAACTCTTTGGTTGCTGCTTTAGAAAGCTCGCCACGGCGCACGAGGATCGATCTGGATGCGCTCAACAAGCTATCTGATTACTGGGAGCAGGTACGCGAGGTTTATCAACCTTTTGATACCGCGCCTAAGACCGGAAGTGCCGATGTCTACCTTCATGAGATGCCTGGTGGGCAATACACCAACTTGAAGGCTCAGGCAGCCAGCATGGGTGTGGCTCATCGGTGGAATGAAATCGCCCGCACTTATGCGGAAGTCAACTTGTTGTTCGGAGACATCGTCAAGGTCACGCCATCCAGTAAAGTGGTCGGGGACATGGCGCTCTACCTTTTCACCCACGGCATCCGTCCCAACGATGTCGTGAACCTAAGCCCAGAAGAGCACAGTTGGCCTGAATCGGTCATCGACATGTTTCAGGGCGGTCTGGGGTGGCCCGAAGGAGGGTGGCCTGAAAAAGTCTGGAAGGCTATCCTGCCAAAGCTGGCCTATCAAAAAGCCCGAAAGCGCTATCAGGAAGATATTCGCCGTGGGCGACCCAAGCCAGCACCCAATCTGGACTTGGAAAAAGTCCGAAAGGAAATCACTCAAAAAATCAAGCGCAAGGCCACTGAGGATGATCTTTATGCTTATTTGATGTACCCCAAGGTATTCCTTGATTTCCAGCAACATCACAGGGCTTATGGCAAGGTGGGAGCTCTACCGACTTTGAACTTTTTGTATGGCATACAGGCTGGGGAAGAAATTCAGGTCAGTATTGAGGAAGGCAAGGATTTGTTCATTCGCCTGATCACCGTCGGTTCCCCCGATGAACAAGGTCAACGCACGGTCACCTACGAACTCAATGGTATCGCGCGTGACACAATGATCACCGATGCTCAGATCGCACCCAAAGGGGCCCAGCGAGCCAAGGCCGACGATGCTGATCCTTCTCAAATCGGCGCCCCTATTCCTGGTCTGATTGCCGAAGTGCATGTCCGGGTTGGCCAGAAAGTACAAAAAGGAGAGCGTCTGATCATGATGGAAGCGATGAAAATGCAGACCTCCATCAACGCTCCTGCCGACGGTACAATCAGCAACCTGGCTGTCGCATTCGGGGACCATGTCGAGATCAAGGATTTGCTGATCCAGCTCAGCTGAGCCTGGATGACTTACAACGTTGCAAGGCTCTCGTCTTGCTCCTACCCTGATGCTTCCTATGAGTTTGGACGCACAGATGAAAGAGTTGGCCGGTCGCTCCAAGGCGGCTGCACAACAGCTCACGAGGTTGACGACGGACCAGAAAAACCGTTGCCTTGAGGCAATGGCTCAGACCCTCTGTGACAATCAGGCTGCCATCGGTCAAGCCAATGCCAAAGATCTGGATACGGCCAAAGCAATGGGGCTCTCTCAGGCGATGATTGATCGGCTGGTTCTGAATGAGGGGCGCATCGAAGCCATGGCACAAGGCCTTCGAGAAGTGGCCGCCCTGCCCGATCCCGTGGGTCTCGTGCTGGATGAGCGTGAGCGCCCCAACGGATTGATACTCAAAAAAGTCACCACCCCCATTGGGGTGGTGGTCATCATTTATGAGTCACGCCCCAATGTGACGGCCGATGCAGCGGGCCTTTGTTTCAAATCGGGTAACGCCACCATCCTGAGAGGTGGCAAGGAAGCCCTTCACTCCAATCAAATCATTGCCAAACTGATGGTCGAGGCAGCCCAGCAATGCGATCCAGCTTTTCCGCAGGATGCCATCCAGGTCGTTCCCACAACGGATCGTGCGGCCATCCCCGCACTCCTCTCCCTGACCGATGAGGTGGATCTCTGCATGCCCCGCGGGGGCGAGGGCCTGATACGTGCCGTGGCTGATTGTTCCAAGGTCCCCGTAATCAAGCATTACAAGGGTGTATGCCACGTCTACATCCATGAGGAGGCCGATCTTGAAATGGCCGTCGCCATTGCCATCAATGCCAAAACGCAGCGTCCAGGTGTCTGCAATGCCATGGAAACCCTGCTGATTGATGCGACCATTGCTGAGAAGCTCCTTCCCTCTCTTGGTAGGGCATTGGGCGAGAAAAATGTTTTAATCCGAGGGGATGAGGCATCCCAACAAGCACTCTCAGCACTCATTAAAGAGGAAGCCCTCTCATTTGAACTAGCCCAGGAGAGTGATTGGGATGCCGAATACCTTGATCTCATTCTGGCTATCAAGGTCGTCACCAATCTCCAGGAAGCCATCAGCCATATCAACCTTCACGGATCTGGGCATTCCGATAGCATCATCACCCAAAATGCCGATTGTGCCGCCACCTTCATGCGAGATGTGGATGCCTCGGCCGTTTACTGGAATGCCTCCACACGATTTACCGATGGAGCCGAATTCGGCATGGGTGCCGAGATTGGCATCAGCACTGACAAGATTGGTGCACGAGGCCCCATGGGCCTGGAGGAGCTGACCAGCTACAAATGGCTGTGCTATGGCACAGGTCAGATTCGCTGAGCCACGTCAATCCGTTAACCAGGGCATTCATCTTGAATTGGGAGCATTCGGAACGCGCCAAGGCAAACGCCGAATCCATCCGCAAAAATCTTCCTGAGGAGGGTCTTTTTGCGGACTTATCGTGGCGCACGGCCATCGAACCCTTTGCTCTGGAACCCAAGCTGGTGCGCTCATTGGAAAAACTTGGGCGTATCTTACTTCAATTCTACCGAGCTCTGGATCTTCTTTACCGGCAGAGCCAGGAGCAACGCGCACCCCATTGGGTTGCTCAGTGGTTAGAGGCTGGCAAGCCCCGTGAGCTCGTTGATCATGCCCTCTCGAAACCCTTTCGACATGCTCTCCCTAAAGTCATTCGCCCAGATATCCTCCTGACTGAAGAGGGATTTATCATCAGCGAACTAGACAGCGTTCCCGGTGGGATTGGCCTGACAGCATGGCTGAACCGGGCATACTCAAAATTGGATGCGTCCTACAACCTCATCGGCGGAGCTCGTGGAATGCTGGATGGCTTTTCCGGCATCTTTGGTCCTCGCAAGCGAGTCCGCATCATTGTTTCGCAAGAATCGGCTACCTATCGTCCGGAAATGGCATGGTTATGTGAGCAGATCAAAGATCGGGAGATGACAGTCCAGGATGAGCACTGTGATGACTTTGAGCCAGGTGAGGCTGTGTATCGTTTCTTCGAACTCTTTGATCTCCCACAAATACCCGTGGCTAAATCATTACTCAGGATGGCTGCCGATGAGTCCATTGTCCTGACCCCACCTCCCAAGCCTCATCTGGAGGAAAAAAGTGGGATGGCACTGTTGCACAACCACAATCTGAGCTCTTTTTGGCATCAGCATCTAGGTGGCACCTTCTTCGAAACCATGAAGCGGCATGTACCTTATACCTGGATGATCGATCCCACTCCCCTCCCACCTCAAGGGGCCTTGCCGGGGCTACCTTGCACGGACTGGCATCAGCTGAAAAACCTTTCCCAAAGGGAGCGTCATTTAATCCTCAAGGTATCAGGGTTCTCAGAACGGGCCTGGGGATCACGTGGGGTTTACCTAGGCAGCGATTTGTCCAGCGAAGCTTGGTCCGAGGTGGTGGATCAAGCCATTCGAGGTTTCGGTCAGGAGAACCATATCCTTCAGCGCTACCACAAGCCGCGATCGGTGGACACACACTATTACGATTTTAAAACTCAGCTGGTTGTTCCCATGACCGGACGGGTCAGGTTATGCCCGTATTATTTTGTCCATGGGGAAGGCGATCAGGCCCGTGCCACACTTCAGGGGATCATGGCAACCATCTGTCCCAACGACAAAAAAATCATCCACGGTATGACTGATGCCGTGATCGCGCCTTGTTCGAAAAAAGAGTTCACCGCCGCCCGTCATACCACATGAACCAGGCCTGCCGGCGGTGACGGACAAAGGGGTAGAGAAACATTGAGTAAATGAGGGTTTTCAATAATTCCCCCCTCGAATAAAGCGATACCTTGCGGGCTGAAGTCATCAATGGGTGACGGTGCAAGACCTTGAAAGGCATGCGATGCTTTCGACCCCACGCCTTGAGTTTGCGACTGAACCAGATTTCCTCTCCGGTGTAGCAGTCCTGAGGAAAACCCCCAGTTTCCCGAAAAGCCTCAGCGCGACAGTAGACAAAGGAACCGGCAGCGAGCCGAAAGCATCGACTGATGCCATTCCAGGCATGCACCCACATCATCCAAAAAGCTGGTAGCGCGCGATCCAAACATAAGGTCGCCCCGCCTCCCACCACTTGATCTCCTTTCAAGGTCTCACGCAAATCGTTCAATAAGGCTTGGGAGGGAATGGAGTCGGCATCAATGAACACAAACCATTGCCCCTTGGCAATCGAGGCCCCCGCATTGCGAGATCGAGCAATTTGCCGAATGGGCTCGTGAATGACCCTGGCCCCCGAAGATCGAGCAAGCTCAGCTGTTTCATCGGTTGAGTCATTGTCGCAGACAATCAACTCCCAAGGCTCATCCCATGAACCCAAGGCTTGGGCAATACCATGGAGGGTTGAGGGTAGCAATTTGGCCTCATTGTAGGCGGGTATGATAAAACTGACCCAAGGTTCGCTCATGCTGATGACCGAACATGCCACATCAGGATGTCTTGGGCAAATGAGGATCCAAGCCCATTGCACGGAACTGGGGATGTGCCAGGAGTGCTGTCCAGGTCGCCTGAGTGATCGGAGAGCGATGGTGAGGGAGTTGTCGAATCGGCTCCGCATTGGTAGATCGGCTGGCACGACTCAACCAGTCGGCACCGTGCAAGGGGGCGATGAGCGAGCCCGAGGTGGCATCCACGGTGGTTTCCTCCTTCTCCCCTACCGCTCCCCCTCGACCCACAAACAGACCTGCTAGGAGCAAAGTAACCCGTACGCTAGTGCTGCGAGAGTAGGTAGCGAGGGTTGCGTTTTCTGGAAGGCACGCTGCCAGCGACTGGAACATGCCCAGCGACCACATTTCGGGGTTTTTGGCAGGCGAATAGGGATCATAGAGGATGGCATCGGGGAAGGCCTCCTCGCAGGACGGCTTCGGAAAACCCTTCTGGCATAGATCCCCCAGATGCATGGTCCATCGCACGTGAAGGTG
>JALRAZ010000158.1 GCA_023257935.1 Verrucomicrobiota bacterium | reverse complement strand
ATCATTACTCTCAGGCGGTGGGCGCTCTGGAAGTTCTGAACCCACAGCGCACTGGGGGGAAGATGGGGTTTTTAGGCGCTGGTCCGATGGGGGGGTCGAGGCCACGGCCGTGGCCCTGAGGGCTTTGTTGGCTGTGGATCCAGAGAATGATCTGGTGGCTCCTGTGGTGCGATGGTTGATTCAAAACCGCCGTGGGGCGCATTGGTCCAACACGCGCGATACGACCATGGTTCTGTATGCCCTGAGCGATTACCTCAGACAAAGTGGGGAGCTCAAGGCCACGATGCGTTACGAACTGCATGTGAATGATGTGCTCCTGGCAACCGAATCACTGGGGCCAGACAATTGGCTCAAGGCACCGAGTCGATTCCTAGTGCCTGAGGCATTACTCAGTGATGACAATGTGATCCAGGTGGTGCGTGCTGAAGGCGCCGGGATGCTCTACCTCAGTGCCGAGGCTTCCTGGTTCAGTGTTGAAGAGCCAGTCGCAGCTGTGGGGAATGAATTGTTTGTCCGCCGAGATTATGCGCGCTTGATAGAGATCCCTACCTTGCTTAAGGGAAAGGTCCTCGCACGCGAACCCCTGGCCGACGGGGCATCGCTGACCAGTGGGGAACGGGTGGAGGTCATCCTGACTGTGGATGCTTCAAACCATCAGCAATACCTGATGATCGAAGATCTCAAGCCCGCTGGTCTGGAATCGGTGGAGGTTCAAAGTGGTTCGCCCATACGGGCACGCAGACTTTCGCAGAAGGCTGTGGATCGATTGAACCAGGAAGATTTTCCTTCTGATAGGGTTGAAGCAGCCTGGCGTTGGTCGGGGCAGCAGCAGGGTTTGCACCAGGAGTGGCGTGATCGTCAGGTAGCCCTTTTTGTTGACGATCTGCCCGAAGGGGTCTGGGAAATTCGCTACACCCTGAGAGCGGAAGTGCCTGGAGTTTTTCATGCGATGCCCGCGGTTGGGCAGGCCATGTATATCCCGCAGATTCGAGGCAATAGCCAAGAACTACGACTCCAGGTCAGCGAGGCCGAGGAGTGATCCAACTCTACCGCCAGGGGAGGCGGTCGGCGCAAGAGGAGTGATTCGCGTGAGACTCCAAGCTTCCTCTGAGTCGATCAGCTGACTCCTTCGCCCATCGAGACAACCTGGCTGCGGCGCCGCAGCCAAATACGTGTGCCAGCACCTGCCAGGATCAGGACCGCGATCAGCAGCAGGCCAGGAACCAGCAAAGACAGGAGGGAGGCGCCCACTGCACCGCCCAGTTCGGCCGTGGCGATCACGGGATTACCCAGGCCACCGGTGGTGGCTGTGCTCCCACCCCTGATCAAGGCCATGGATGCGTGCACGATACCTGCTACACCTCCCCCGGCAATCAAGGCCAAAGACCACTTCATGACCGGGCTCATGTCGGTGAATACCGAGGCACTGACGATGGACCCTGCGATGATGGCCGCGGGTGCGGCCACGGTATCAAGCAGGTTGTCCACCAGGGGCAGGTAATAGGCTGCCACCTCCAAGGCGAGGGCGGTGCCTAAGGCCATGACCGCTGGCAGGGTGGCCATCCAGGCAAACGGTTCGGATAATTCAAGATGCCCGCCCAGGGCTGCCAGGCTGATGATGAAGGGAGGCACGAAGACACGAAAACCACATGAGGCACTCAGGCCAAGCCCGATCAATAAACTGATGAGAGTGGAGGAAGTGGGTTCAATCCATTGCATGAGATCTGTTCCTTTCTCATGGCATCCTATCATCCTTTAGTCTCCAGGCAGTGATAAAATGCCATTTTTTTTGGAATCATCGAAAAACCCTGCTGCGAGTTCGGAGGCAAGCCTCGCATGACACTTGGTAGAAGTACGAGCCGGCCTGGGGCTCTTTCTGTTGCCACCCCACCTGCCTTGACTGCATGATTAAGCGTTGATGTCGTTCAAATCCCACTCATGGTTCAAGGGCTTGGTTGAGGCTGGTTACCCTGTTTGGAGGGGTTCGGTCTTGGCCGTGTTGTGGCTCAGTCTGGGGTGTGACTCTCTGCAGGGTGAGATCCTCTCTTCCCGCGCGTTTGCCAGCAAGTCATCGGATTCAGCCCAGTCTCAAGGGTTTTTACGTGTCATGCCTGAGGCCTGCGGGATAGGTTTTAGGAATGACTTGGATCCCCTCAAGGGAGCCGCTAACCGAGTGCTTTTCAACGGGTCGGGTCTTGCTTTGGGGGACTTAAATGGTGACCAGCGACCGGATGTTTTTTTCTGTGCGATCGATGGCTCCAATGAGCTCTACATCAATCAGGGTGACTGGCAATTCACCAAGCACTCACTCAAGCCTTCCCTGGCTGATCCAGGAATACCGAGTCGTGGCGTTGTGTTCGCTGACATCAATGGAGATGCTCGCCTGGACATCCTTCTAACCACGGTAGGCCGCGGCGTATTGACTTTTCTTAACCGCGGTGATCTGGAGTTTGAGGATGTTAGCGCCACTGCAGGCCTGGAAACATCCTACAGTGCTTCTGGACTGGCTCTGGCTGATGTCGATGGCAATGGCACGCTGGACCTTTACGTGGCCAACAATCGCGTCGATGACATCCGCGACAAGGCCCGGGTTCCCATTCGTAGGGTCGGCAATCAAATCCTGCCTCCCGAACAATGGGAGGATCGTCTGTTTGTGCATCGCTCCCAACTGCATGAGTATGGTGAGGCGGATCAACTCTACATCAATGACGGCCAGGGTGTCTTCACTCCAGTTTCGTGGACAGGCGGTGCGTTTCGCTATGAAGGCAAGACACTTGAGGCTCCCCCTCGAGATTGGGGGCTCAGTGCCATGTTTGGTGATTGGAATGGAGATGGTGCCTCAGACCTATACGTCTGCAACGATTTCTGGACCCCGGATCGCCTTTGGCTGGGTGATGGTAAAGGGGGTTTTGATGCCCTCAATCCAGCTGACCTGGCTGTCACTTCCGCCAGCTCCATGGGCGTGGACATGGCGGATGTGGATCAGGATGGTGACTGGGATCTCATGGTGGTTGACATGCTTGACCGAGATCCCAGGCGTCGCAAGGGACAGCTGCCTGCTGTCAATCTGGTGGCTGATTTGCCTGAGCTCAATGGCCCTTGGATGCAGGTCAATCGCAATACCCTGCTGCTTCAACAAGTGGGTCATCACTTTGTGGAGGGAGCTTACATGGCCGGAGTTGAAGCTTCGGGGTGGTCTTGGTGCCCTATCTTTATGGATGTGGATCTGGATGGCCTGGACGATCTGCTGGTTTCGGCAGGATACCCCCACGACATGCAGGACATGGATACGCTCGAAAAGATTCAAAGCCTGCAACATCCATGGCAAGGCTACTCGGATGAAGCCGCCCTGCAGGCGGCCTTCACACAGGAGATGCTGGAACACATTGACCTCTATCCTTCCCTCCACCAGCCGGTCGCAGCTTTCAGAAACTTGGGGGGTGGCGCATTTCAAGATGTGACCGATCGTTGGGGGACGAGTCATCCCGCCGTGCATCAGGGTTTTGCCACGGCCGATCTGGATGGGGATGGGGACCTGGATTTGGTGCTCAACTGCCTGAATGCAGCCCCAATCCTCTATCGTAACCAGGCTTCTGCCGATCGCCTGGCCATTACTCTGGTGGGTTCGGGATCGAATACCAGCGCGGTGGGAGCGAGTTTGATTCTGGAGGCGGAGGGAAGAGCCCCCATTCGGCGGACCGTGATGGCGGGGGGGCGTTACCTCTCACATGGTGATGCCACTCAGATTCTGGCCCTCTCGGCAGAGCAGACTAGCTCTGCCCTGCATGTGCAATGGCCAGATGGGCATCAGACCACTTATCGAGATTTGGTTACAAATCATCACTACCAGCTCGCCGAGGGCTCGAGGGATCATCAGGTCAAGCAGGTTCCCAATCCAGACCCTGCATCGGCTCGGCTGCCTATGTTCCGGGACGCGTCGCATTTGCTGGGGCATGCCTCAAAAAGTACGGGTTCAAGTGATTTGCTTGCCCAGCCTGGGTTGCCGCTGTCACAGAGCCAGGGAGCTTCCAGCCTGTCGTGTGTCGATGTGAATGGAGATGGACTTTCAGATATCATCCTAGGAGGTGTGCGAGGTGAGCAGATCACCCTGTTTGAATCGGTTGGTAAGGGAGCACCCCTCTCCTTTCAACGCAGGCAGCTGGCCTATCGCTTAACCAATGACAGCACGGGGATGTTGGTCATAGGGCTTCCGGCTGGAGGGTTTCACCTGCTGGTAGGTCAGGATGGTTATCAGGCATCGGGTCAAGCATCCCTGGTCGAGTTCAATTTGAAAGGTCAATGGAGG
>JALRAZ010000372.1 GCA_023257935.1 Verrucomicrobiota bacterium | reverse complement strand
ATTTCATGACAAACCTTATGTAACAACTTTTATGCCATTTTTTTATTTTCCTTTAGTCTCTGATTGTGTGCGGTTTATAGATTTTCAGAAACTTAAACGCCTTCACACACTGAGTCTTTTTGGCATTTTCTGGCTCTTTAGAGTCATTAAGACACATTTTTCTGCATTTAGCACACCTGTAGCATTTTGCACGTTTCTAAACTTCGCTCTGAAAATAGTTGGCGCTCGATGCGGTAAGCATTCATGATGATTCAATCCACGGTATGCACTCAGAGGAATTGATGACTCATTTGAAGGCTGGGCATCGCGCTTACGCGACGGCTATCCTAACTGCCTCCCCACTCTGGCCCCCACTGGTAGCTAAAACCGGGGTCGATTTTGTATTCATTGACACTGAACACATCGCTCTGGACAGAGAATCCCTTTCTTGGATGTGCCGCACCTATGAGGCCCTCGGCTTGGCTCCTCTGGTGCGCATTGCGAGCCCCGACCCTGTCCTGGCATGTCAGACGCTGGATGGCGGAGCCATGGGTATCGTGGCACCGTACGTTGAAACAGCAGAGCAGACTCGAGCCTTGGTTGGAGCGGTCAAATGGCGGCCACTAAAAGGTCAGCGGTTAGAGAGCTTCCTCGATGGGAAACAAGCCCTTGAACCTGAACTGCTCCAGTATCTAACACACCGCAACCGGAAGCATTGGCTTTTGGTCAATATTGAGAGCCAACCTGCCATAGAGAATCTAGACTCCATCCTTCAAGTCCCCGGCTTGGATGGAGTTCTCATCGGCCCACATGATCTTTCCTGCAGCCTCGGCATCCCTGAGCAATACGATCACCCACGATTTGAAGCAGCGGTCATTGACATCCTGAGCCGTGCACGCAAGCACCACTTGATTGCCGGGAATCATTTTTGCGAGGATTTGGACCTGCATGCACGATGGGCCAAACATGGAGAAAACCTGATCATTCGCAGCAACGATCTCTACCTCTTCTCACGCGCACTCAGGAATGATCTCAACCGAATGAGACACCTGCTAGACGAGCCCACCATGCCTGAAAATCCCGGTGAATCCCTCGTCATCTAGAAAAAACCTGTTCATGGAACACCATACAATTTCAAAAGACCGCCTTCCTCTAGGAACACTCCTTGAGCTTCAGCGCTGGAATACGCCGAGTGTCTACAATGGATGGGAGCAGATGACTTCCCATGACGCTTCAATGGACGCTTTCAATTTGGAAGAAACCCGCGATTTCATGCCCGAATTAGGCCCCATGGTTGGATACGCCGTGACCGTAAGCATTGAACCTTCCAAAATAGCGCATCGCCAAGCCAATCCTGATGCCTGGGAACATTATCGGCAATACGTTGCCAACCAACCTGGCCCAAAGATCGTGATTGTCGAGGACATGGACAAACCCAACGTCATCGGATCTTTCTGGGGAGAGGTCAATGCCAGCATCCATCGATCGCTTGGATGTGTGGGCACCATCACAGATGGTGCCATTAGGGACCTTCAAGAAATGAAGCACTGCGGCTTTAAGGCTTTGTCACGTAGACTTTGTGTCGGGCATGCGCATGCTTGGCCCGTAGCTTGGGGAAGACCCGTGCAAGTTTTTGGTCGTTGCGTTGAACCAGGCCAACTGATCCATGCCGACCAGCATGGATTCCTCGCCATCCCCAAGGAGGACGAGCAAGGGCTACTGGAAGCGACTTCACTCATGGACCGCAATGAATGTGAGACGGTCATTGCTGCCGCTAGATCTCCTGATGTCAAAGGCCTGGATGATCGACTGAACCGCATCAACGAGGCCGCCAAGGCATTTGGACAAAGAGTCGTGTCCCGCACAAAACGCTCATCTGAGTGGCGTTAGTCTTCCATCAAGTTCAACATC
>JALRAZ010000370.1 GCA_023257935.1 Verrucomicrobiota bacterium | reverse complement strand
ACCCAGTAGCGGGACCTTCCTGACATCTTCGCTCGCGGATTCCTGGATGAGCCCGCCGATCACAATGGTGGATCCATCGGGAACGCGCACCATTGTTGAGCCCCTTAGCTTTGGCAAACATCGCGAGGGCTTCTTTAAGATCAATGCCCAGGGCTTCGAAGGAATAGAGCTGTCGGATGCCTCCTTGCGATTCGGCTGCCGGATCAGATTTCGAAAGTGGGGTGGCTGGGCTTTTATGGATTTCTACCGTAGTGGGTTAGGAGATGTCGCCTTGAACAGCGACGGAGGATCCCAAAGGGTATGTGCCGAATGAGGTTAGGCTTAAAGTCAAAGTTTTGGGCGACACTTGTCTTGGTTGCGACCGTATCCCAGAACTGGCTGAATTTCTGATGGTAGGCTTCCTTTGCATAGGACTGACTCTGCCTCACAGCTGCCTCACGAAGAGAGGCGACTTTTGTATCAGGAACGCGACGAAGTTGCTGCAAACACCCTGCAATTTTAGCCCAGTCTTCGGGTGGATACAGACCTTCTGGAAAGACCTGCTGAACCACCAGATCTCCGCCTGAACCAATCTTGGGAAATATGGGGAGGCAACCAGCATTCATGGCTTCCTGCATCGCCAAAGGGCTCCCCTCGAAATCACTCGTGTAAAGGACACAATCCCACTGACCTAGAATACGCCAATAGGCTTGCCCTGATTGACGGCCATGAAAAACAACATCCTTGGAATCTTTGAATTGCTTTTTGAGCATCGGTTCAGCGTTGCCGCTACCGAGGAATTCCATGGTGTATGGGACACCTTCCTGGTCGAGCGTTTTGAGGAGTGGCAAAAATCGCTCAACTCTTTTTTGGTCAAAATCTACCCGGCCTACGAAACCAAGTCTTATCGCTCTATGTGCTAGGGAATCTCTTCGCCCTCGTAAATCAGGAGGGCAGGTGTTGATGGGTACTGGAAGGTGAATGGCCCGACCTTCTCTCAAGGTTGGTACTATTTCGGTCGCTAAATCAGCCAAGGCCTGACTGTCGCAGAAAACCCCATCCAGCAAGTGACCCACTTGTTTAAGTTGAAACTCTAAACCTGGCCAATGAGAGTGGATGGCACCCACTCGGCGTTGGCAGGATACAAGATCAGCCAAAAAACCAAGACCCCAGAGATCATGGAAAATAGCTGTGTGATGTCGACGTCCTGTTTCAGCTTGTGCCAATGACCGGCGTGCCTGGGCCACAGTGGTCGATCCAGACCATCCAAGGCCTTGCACCCTCTCACATGATTCCAGTGGTAGCGAATTGGGTTTATCAAAAAAAGCAACCAGGGAGGAAGGGATTTGCTTTGCATCCTCCTGCTCAAGATGAGCCTTGATGATAGACTGCACCCCACCCAGGCTTCCGTAATGGGTAAACAGGTGGCGGAGAGTCTTCATCGCAGCCTCAACCGTACTGGGTCATTGAAAACCTAGATGGCTTCATCTGATTCCAGGAAACCTTGGAGCTGGCGTATGCGTGTAGGGTGCCTTAATTTTCGAAGACCTTTTGCTTCAATTTGGCGTATGCGTTCTCGGGTGACCTTAAATTGTTTTCCAACCTCTTCTAGGGTTCTTGCATACCCATCGTGCAATCCAAAGCGCAATTCCAGGATTTTGCGTTCCCTTTCAGTCAGCGTGGTCAACACGTCGTTCAATCGCTCACGGAGCAGGAGATGACTGGTCATGTCTGAAGGGTTTTCCGCCGATTTATCCTCGATGAAATCACCAAAATTCGCATCACCGCTATCACCCACTGGCGATTCCAGCGAGATAGGCTGTTGGGCCATTTTGAGCACTGCGCTAACCCGATCAACCGGTAGGTTCATCTCATCGGCAATTTCCTCTGCGGTAGGTTCTCGGCCAAATTCCTGCAATAGCTGCTTTTGAACCCGCATCAATTTATTGATGATTTCGATCATGTGCACCGGTATGCGAATGGTGCGCGCCTGATCGGCTACCGAGCGGGTGATTGCTTGGCGGATCCACCACGTGGCGTAGGTTGAAAATTTGTAGCCTCGTCGGTATTCGAATTTTTCAACCCCTTTCATCAACCCCATATTGCCTTCCTGAATCAAATCAAGGAATGAAAGCCCTCGATTGGTGTACTTTTTGGCAATGGATATCACCAGACGCAGGTTGGCTTCCACCATTTCTGTCTTAGCCTGATGTGCTTTCGCAGCGAAATCCTTGAGTTGCTCGTAGGATTCTAGATACACGTCATGGGGCATCCGCACAAAAGCCTCCAGTGCCTGGATCTTTTGTTGCTCCATTTGAATATACGACTTTTGATGGGATGATGCTTTTTGCTTCTCGAGATCACTGATCAGGTCGATGGAAGCCTGAATTTTTTCGAAAATGTTTTCCGTGACGAGGGTCATTTCTTCGATGACCTTCTGTTTGTAGTAAAATTTCGGAAACATGTTCTGAAGTTTCTTATCCGCCTTCAGAAACTCAGCCTCATGCTTCTCCTTGGTCTTCTTGCTTTGATTAGATTTTTGCCACGCAGCATATTTTTCATCCACCAGCTGATCTTGTTCTCGCACTTGCTTGACGAGTCTCCTGAGGTACTTCAGATGCTTGTCTCGACTGTCTATTTTTTTATCGAGAATCACGCGGTCAAAGCGCTCTTTTGGGGGTTCGGCGATAAGTTTTTCAGCCAGAGCGATGTGCTCTTTGCCTGCGAAACCCATGCTATACACTATCTTACGCTGTGCTATTTCGGCGTCCTCAATGCGCTTGCATATTTCAACCTCTTGCTCGCGAGTCAGCAGGGGCACTTTCCCCATCTGCTTCATGTACATGCGAACCGGGTCATCTAGGATATCAAGTCGACCGGCATCCTCCTCTTCGCTCTGGTCGTTTTTCTTGATGCGTTCCACCTCAGCCTGGTCCACGATCTCAATGTCGAGATTGCGAAGGCGGTTGTAGACTTCCTCGAGGTCTTCAGGGGTAATGACCTCTTCAGGTAGCACTTCATTGATGTCACCGTAGGTAAGGTGGCCTTGTTCTTGAGCCAGGCTGAGCAGCTCTTTAACAAATTCTGTTAAATTTACCCCAGATTTTCCCGTGGGAGCGGTGATGGCGTTTAGGTCCACAGGTCCTGGATTTTTGTCCTTCTCCTTTGCCTGCCTTTGAATTTCTTCAATGATGGCCTTGGTTCGTCGCACGCTTTCTTTGCTAGCTTTCTTGGCTGGAGTAGCTTTTGAGACCTTCTTGGCTGGGGCAGCTTTGGCGACCTTCTTGGCTGGAGCAGCCTTGGCGGCTTTCTTGGCTGGAGCAGCTTTGGCGACTTTCTTGGCTGGGGCAGCCTTGGCGGCTTTCTTTGCTGGGGCAGCTTTAGCGACTTTCTTGGCAGGGGTAGCTTTGGTCGCTTTCTTGGCTGGAGCGGCCTTGGCGGCCTTCTTAGCAGTGGCGGCTTTAGCCGCTTTTTTAGCTGGGGCAGCCTTGGCCGGGACAGCCTTGGCGGCTTTCTTGGCCGGGGCAGCTTTGGCGGCTTTCTTGGCCGGGGCAGCTTTA
>JALRAZ010000122.1 GCA_023257935.1 Verrucomicrobiota bacterium | reverse complement strand
AGGAGAGAGCGAAGTGATGGTATCCTGTCTTTTCGATAGTCACCTGACCAAATTTGATCAGGGTGTTTTGGCCCCCTTGAAGATCAGTGGTACGGGTAATGGCCTGTGAACCCACTTGGAGTTCCAGAGTGATGGCCCCGTCCTCTTTACTCTGACAGTGGAGGGTGACTTCCAAGGATGCGATCTGATTGATCTGGCCATACCAATGGAGGGAAGTCTGGGCATCCTGCCAGATAATAGAGTGGTCTTGGCGTTGAAACCGAGCCTTCCCATCGTGGGGTTGGAGGTAGGCAGTATCGGCAGGAATACTCAAATCCATGGCAAGCATTCTTGCGGGATGAATGAGGATAAGGAGCAGTGCAAGCAAGGCCAAAACAGCATCACGCATCAAGGGCATGAGCAGGTTATCGCTGAGCTAAGGGATCGACTCAAGCCTTCATATTCTAGAGATGGCCCGAACCAAGGCTAGAGCTCAAATCGTTCGCCCGTCAGTCCCTGATTTCTAGCGTAGTCCGCCAATTCACTGGCATTCTGAAAATGAAGGCGCTTCATGATTCTGTAGCGATAGGTCTCTACAGAACGAACACTCAAAGCGAGACGCTCTGCAATTTGTCGATTGGTCCATCCATCGCCGACCAGAGCCACGACTCGTTGCTCCTTTGGACTCAAAAATTTGACGAAGGATCGATCATCCGCTTCGAGTTGGGCCAGGTTGCGATGGAGCAGGGCTGTGAAGTAGGTGTAACCTGAGGCCACTTCCACCATGGCTTCTTCGAAAATTTCAAGCGGTTGATCTTTTTCGACATAACCGTGTACGCCGATTTCTTGCAACTGATGCAAAGTGTAGGGATCTTTTAAATTGGTCAGGACAAGGATGCGCGTGCCAGGGGACCGAAGAAGGGTTTGCCTGGCCAACTCCAATCCGTCCATGACAGGTAGGTGCAAATCAGTGACCAGAAGGTGTGGGTGATGGGTTTCGCAGAGACTCAGGCCCTTGGCGCCATCTTCGGCATCGCCTACCCAATGGAAGCGCTCATCCAATTGAATGGTCTTTGAGAGTACATTGCGCAGAAGGGCCTGATCTTCCACCAGGACCGTTTTCCAAGGCTCATGGGTTGGGTCGGGTATCATGAATTATCCTGCTGGGTGGGTCAGGGGCTCCTCCAAGTGGGCCTGAGAGAGTTTTGTGGGTAGGCACAGGGTCACTGTGGTCCCTTGACCCTTTTGGCTAGCAGCCTTCAGCGATCCCCCCATGCGTTGAGCTAGTTTGTAACAAAGCACCATGCCGAACCCTGCACCTTTGATCCCGACTTCGGTTGGGTCGCGTGGTTTGTCGGGTAGCTGGAAGAGAGATTGGAGTTGCTCGGCACTCATGCCTTCACCTGTGTCCCTGACCTCGATAACTGTTTGCCGGTCATCTGCATGACACTCCAGGATGACTTGGCCGCCTGAGGCGGTGTGCCGGATCGCATTGGATACCATGTTGCGAAGCAGGGTTCTGAGCATTTCCACGTCGCTGTGTATTGGGTGAGAGACGTGCACTCGCCAGTCCAATGTCACCCCTTTATCCATCGCGGTGGAATGGAACAAGGCCTTGATTTGATGGGTGACGCGATCGAGATCTATTTGGCCGGGATAGAAGGGCAATTGGCCGGTTTGAAGCCTGGCCCAATTAAGCAGATTTTCCAATAGTTCGCTGAGATGCTTGCTCGTCGACTGAATTTCCCCAGCGTATTGCTTGATATCGGCGGGATCAAAACTTTCGGGTTTCCGGGCTAGCAACCCACTTAGGTTGGTGACACCTGTCAGGGGAGCTCTGAGATCGTGTGCGATGATCGAAAGCAGACGATCCTTACTTTGGTTGGTCAGATCCAGATGCTCATTGCGGGTTTGGAGCATGGCTTCGGCCAGCTGGCGCTGGCGCATGGTACGCACCACAACGATGGTGAAAAGAACCATGGCAATGCTGATACCTCCAGCAATCCAGTGGAATGCCTGGGCATGGCGATCAAGTTGTTCGGCGAACCCTCGGTTGACAAGGATTTCCAGAATAGGACCTCCTTCACCCAGGGAGCCCCGTACAAGACTCTTGGTTTTACCGTCTTCGGTGGTTTGGATTGCATCAGTGAGCTGCAAGCCATGTTGTGATAGAGCTCTGGTTATGTTCAGGCGTTCAGGTGGCCCCATCCCTGGAGGTGGCCCGCCACGGCCCCGGGGAATCCGGTTGCGTTCCGCCTCTGGGCGCCCCATGCGACCTGGCCGATGATCATCCCGATCAGAGGAAACAGGCCAATCAATCAAATTCCAGGTCTCAATGACTGTCATTTCGCTGGCTGGTGCAGGGACAAAACGATAGAGAACGTCCGATGTGCTATCAAATGAGATGAAATCCTTTGGGAGTTGACGACCAATCACCAATCTATTTTCTGCATTACCCCGCCGGTGACCCAAGGCATACAGGGCGACAACGCTTCCATCTAACTGAATAAAAAACAAACCCTCTGAATGCGGTGTGGTTGGCCGAATGGCATTTTCAACCTGTTGCCATATCGCTTGCATGGCTTGCGGAGGCAGTTCGCTCCATGGCCCAAAAATCTGTTTCTGGTTGAAATGACCAGAGCGATCCAGGACCCCAGCCAAATGATAATTAAAGAGTGTGGCGTAGGCTTCCTCAAATAGGTCTTCCATGGGCTGAGGACCGAAGAGGGAGCGTTCGAGGATTTGGTGCAGGGAAGCATCTGAGCGGTCTAGATGCTTGAAAAGTTCCTGAGCACTGGATTTCAGGGAATCAGCACCATAGCCCCGAAGTTGATCGGTCATATGCTTTGTCAGCCAATGGAGGGTCAAAAGAAGGCTGGTAGCGATCCCGAAGCCTATCAATGGAATCCACCAACCGGACTGTTTCCATCTCGATGTAGGTGTTGAGGGTGTGGTGTCGCCGGGGTTCATGGATGACAAGCGTCTTTAAGGGCCTGATGGGGCGTAGGATGGATCCAGGCTCGTTGCGATGGTAAATAGGTCTGTTGATTTGACAATACTCAGATCGAAGTTCTCCTGTCGTAGTCCCTACGACAAAAGAATTTTGGTATCGGTGGCGACTTTGCTCACATGATTAGGGTATGGCAGTTGCCATGCACTTGGGCGATCTCGCTCTCAGATGAGGTATCTGAATAGGCAGCGGGATGGACCATTAACTGCAAAATAAAGGAACAATAATGAAGCAAAAATGGAATCAATGGTTGGTGCTCAGTGTGCTCACCGGAACATTAGGCCTTCAGGAGATGTATGCTCAGGAAGACGAAATGGTCACGACCGAAGGAACCGTTGTCTCGGAGGATACAACGGTTGCGAAACGCCCTCATCCAGTCAGAATGGGCAGGGTGCACTCCGAATCCCTGGCAGCTGCCGATACCGATGCCAATGGCCTGGTCAGTGCAGAAGAGTTCGCTGCGTCAGTAGATTATTCTACCAGGGTCGCGAATATCCTGACCCAGTTTGACGCCGACGAA
>JALRAZ010000538.1 GCA_023257935.1 Verrucomicrobiota bacterium | reverse complement strand
TGCTCTTGCCAACAATGTAATGGCCCATAAGCTCTTTGTGCTTCACCTTAATACCTAGCTCGGTGAGTTTGGCAACATCGTCGTTAGATAGCATACCAATGGTGCATTCAAACTTCTCGTTTGCCTCGTCAAATTTCTTGTTGGGCTCTTTCATCCACTTCGACCAAAAGAGTTGTCCTTCAATCTTAACGGGTTTCAAATTTGTCATTTCAGTTTCCTTTCTGGAGTAGTGTAAATGCCCGTCTTTCCGGGCTGTCATTTCAGAAGTCAGGACTATACCTGAAACTCTCCCTGTGGAACGCTTTGTTTAAGCTACTTCTGTAAACCTTATTGCAAATATTTAGCTTCGTTTTTCACAAGTCCTTCAGCAGCTTCTGCAATATGGTCAAGCGCCGCTGTTAGGATTAGGTAGACATCTACGATGTCATAATTGTCACTGTGCATCAACGTAAAACTCTTGTCGCTGATGTTCAGCAAGATTTGCCCCTCAATGGGTGTCTCGCCATGTTCGGCCATATTTGTATTCTCCATCTAAAGGACAACGCAGTTGGAAATGTTCCCCTGCTTCTCTGATTGATTGTACAGCAAGTTTCCCCACTGTGTCGGCCATTTCTGGTTTTGTTTCAATTTGAATTTCATCGTGAACGTTGGCGACTAGCTTAAAGAATAGCTTCTCACGTAACAGATGACGTTCAAAAAACACCAGAGCCTGCTTCATAACGATTGCACCTGCACCTTGAAGTAGGCTATTGAGTGCCGCATGTTCAGAACGTACCCATATTTTACGACCATCAAGCCCCGGTACATAGCCCTCCACTGCGTAGCGCCCGACCGTTTCACGTAGACGTTGCAACGAGGGAGTGGCTTTAAGAAATCGAGCCATGAGGCGTTCTCCGTCAGCAGCATTACCCCCGACGATGGAGCCGATCTTCGCTGGCCCCGCCCCATAGAGGAACGCATAGATGAACGTCTTAGCTTGGTCACGAGTGTGGAGCCCCGCAGCTTTTTGATTGATTGTGTGGACATCTGTGCCATCCTTAGACGATCCCGTGATTCTTCAGCCACTCCTCGCGGCTCATGACCGGACGGACCGACACATCATGTTCATGCTTGACCGCGCCGCCCCCTTCTCCGGTCATTTCGGTCCGCGCCAGCTTCGGGATGTGGTACTCAATCATCTTCAGCCAGAGATGGAGAGCATCGCTACTTCCCCGAATGGCTTGCTTGCCATGGGGCATGCACAACAACACCATGGCCCGACAGGCTGAAGAACAGGCAAAGACCCAGAGAAAAGCCTCAGGGGTCTTCCCGAACTGACCCAGTAGCCAGGCCCCACCCATTAACCCAAGCACCATGGCCGCGCTGTTTCCCAGGTTGTACAGGGTCAAGGTTGCAATGCGCCGCTCACGGGGAATTTGTCGAAAGAATTGTAAAAGCAGTCCTAATTCGTAACAGCCCCAGACCAAGCCACTGAGGACCTGCAGGCATGCCATGAAAATGACCGAATCGTCGACTGCCCAGAGGGCGCTGATCGGTACGATACCCAGACTGCCAACCCACATGAGGCGCTCCGAACCCCACCTTGCGGCCAGCTTGCCAGCCCAAGGCAGAGAAATCATTTTTCCCAAAAAACAAAGTGAAAGCAGAAACATGTAGGTCAGCCAGTCCAGCTTAAGATAACCAATCATGTAGGGTGTAAAATAAGGCCCAGCAAGATGGACTGAGCCTTGCATGAGGAGGATGAAAGTGATGAAACGACCGGTGGGGCCAGGTTCTCGCCAGAGCCTCCATATGTTACCCATGCCATGCCGGCCAATCTGTTGGATCTCGGCTTGCTGGATCTCAAGGCTTCTTTGGCCAAGAGCCTCGCATTGTCGTGCGAGCATCCAGGTGGAGATCCAACGCGCCAGGGATCCCAGAGCGAACAGCATGCCAAATACGTCCAGCGCTTTGCTCCAGTGGGTATCGATTTTAAGCAGCAGGCCGCCTGTGATCAAACCAGCCAGTATACCAGCCTGACAGAGGCGGCCTCGTCTCGCAAAAAAACCAGGTTGTAGTCGTATTGGGACGATTTGTTCAACCCAGGCGTTCCAGGCTGGACCGGCTGCCAGCCCACCTGCCCAATAGAGGGTAGCTGGAGGAAAGATCATCCATGGTTTCAATTCGGTCAATTGAGTGAGCAGGCAAAGCCAAAGCATGGCCAGCGCCTGGAGTGCGGCAGTGAAAATCACAAACTTTCGGTAGGATCCTATTTTTGCCAGTAGGGTTGGGCTCAGCAGTTGGATGAGACTTCCAAGCAGGATGGGAAGGGTTGCCACCAATGCGGCTACCAGCGGACCCATGCCGCGGGTCAGCACGAAGGCAGGTAGGTAGGATTCGCCCACCCCAACCATGATGCTGAAGGCCAGCCCTTCGATGTGGATGGCTGCAAGGTTGTGTCTCAACCGCTCAGGGCTGGCCATTGCCGATGCGCAATTCATGCTTGGATATCGACTCGGCAGCCTTGGGGGTGACCTCTTAGAGGCCGGTCTTTCTGTTCTCTATCTCAGAGGATCACTTCAAGGCAATCACTTTTTTGATCAGTCAGCATTTTCTCAAAAAAGTCTTCGAGCCATGGTGGCTTGGGGTGAGTGCACTAAAAAGCCGGGCCCCTTTTCAGGGACCCGGCTGATGAAGGTTTTGGATTGAATCAAGCGCTTATTCGGCGATGAAAAATGCCTGAGCCTGATTAGGTGTCACCGAATGGGGTGAGCTGGCTCCAGCCACAGGCGTGTAGGGACCCGTGAGGCTAGCAGCTGATTTGAGGGTGCCACTGTATTGGATGACCACTTTGCCATCCTGCAGTGCGATGCCAGCAATGGAACCACCACCGCCACCGGTAGCAGGCAGGGCTGCGTGCAAGGCGGAGATAGCGTCTGCACTCAGTACGCCACTGTAGGTAGCCCATTGATACATGACGCTACCTTCACCCATGTGATCGGTCGCCTGCTCCAGGCGTGCGCCCATGACCTTGGTGTCACCCGAGAGCACAAAATTACCTGACCAGGTTCCTGCATGGCTGCCATTGACATAGAGCCTGCTTTCCCCAGCACCGGTGTCGTTGACTATAACCACATGAACCGGAGCATCAAACACTGAGGCCACGCTGCCGCCGGCCACGGGTTCGAATAGGTTGTCAGCCACACCAAACTGGGTCGTGCCGAACTTGCCTTGCTGATTCCACTGGTCGAGTTTGATGGCAAAGGCATTGTTGCCCGCGATGGCTGTGGAGGCTCCAGCTTTCACCGCCTTGAAGTAAAACTCGTAGGAGGCATCGCCCTCGAGTTCTCCGAAGTTCACGACAGTGGGTTCGTTGATTGCTGCAGAAGAAGCGGCCACCTGCACGGTAGCCTTCCATGTCGGAGCAGGCAGGGGCAGTTCAACTGTGGATGAGAGGAATTCTCCAGCAATGGGCTTGAGTTTAGCCGCTGGCGTGTCGTCGCCTTCCTTACGCCAAGCAACCTGACAAAAATCCCCACCAACCCCTTCCTTGTAGACGGCCTGGATGAAATAGCTCTTGCCGGCCACCATTGGGATGGACATGAAGGTGGTTTCATTGGCGCCCACTTCTTCGAAGGCTCCACAGCAGCCGGTTTCTTCAGCCTGGAACTGCAGATTGTCAGGGCTGGCATCGGTGCTGATATAAAGTTCGGAATTGTCATCGCTGCGCAGGAAGAAGTCATAATTGCCGCTTTCCTTTGGTGTGATGAGTCCTTCGATAACCGCCCCATACTGTTCGCGAGCGTCATCCCTGAATGCATCGCGGCTATTAAAACTGAACACTGGAAGGATCATGTCAGGATTGTCGGGATAGCGCGGATCACCATACAGGTCGTAGGGAGAGTTGCCTTCCACGTTCCCAAAATAAGCCAATTTCAGGACCCCTTGAGTTCCCATCAGGAAGGAATTGAAGTAGGCTAGCTGAGCACTGTCTGCCGCATTACCCGAGGCATCGGTCACCCCATTCATACTGATCGCATAGGTTGATGAGGCTTTCTGCTTGCTGGTGGTCAGGGTCACACTTTTGCCGGCTGTGCGGTAGGAGGCTGCTGTGACCGTGAGTCCTTCAATGGAGTAATTAGCTGGGTTTTCGGCGGTTGACTGATCCAGACCTTCGCTGAAGTAGAGGGTCACTTGATCAAAGCCGACACTGCCTTCAGTGGACACGATCATGGGACCCGTGACATCACAGGGGTCCAGGCTTCGCTTGAATTCTTCGAAGTTCGAGACGCCGTTGCCGTTGCAGTCTTCAGTAGCATCGTTGGGGTTGTTAGGGTCCAAACCAAACTCGATCTCCCAAGCATCGGGCATGCCGTCCTCGTCGCTGTCAAACAATGAAGCGACCGAACGGATGATCATGCCGCTGATACCACCGGAATTATCCTCCATGTGGGCATACCACAAATGATCCCCTGGGCCGATATTCAGGCTGAAGGTTTGCGGGATACCTTCGGGTACGGCGCCTTCGGGTCCTACACCTGAAAAACTGCCGGTGTTTTGACCCGCAGGTTCGTTACTCCCATTGGCATCACCTACCCATAGCCTGGCATACTGGGCCTGATCAGTCGTCCGACCTTCAAACAGGGTCACGCTGTAGCGACCTGGGTCAAGATTCGAAATTTGGAAGAGCATTTCAGTGCCAGCGGCATCGGAATTGCGATAGAGGTAGTCATCTTTGACCACGTAAGGGACATCAATGCCATCGTAAACCACATCTAGGTTTTCGTGAGTCGGGTTGTTGCCGATCATACCAATGGCAGGAGCAGCCCCGGTCACAGCATTCAAATCTTCATTGTCGGTGATGCGCAAGGTGACATCGTTGTCCAGCCCCAG
>JALRAZ010000527.1 GCA_023257935.1 Verrucomicrobiota bacterium | reverse complement strand
AACAGCTGGAGGCGTTCCCAGCTCTCGGACTGCTTGGCATGGCCCATGAGGATGCAATGTGCGTTTTCCTTCCCTCGGGCTACCCTTCCTCGCATTTGATGTAATTGCGCCAGGCCAAAGTGAGAGGCTTCCTCGATCAGCATGATGGTCGCATTGGGCACATCAATGCCTACCTCGACCATGCTGGTGGCTAGCAGGATATCCAGCCTACCTGAGTGGAAGGCCGCCATCGCTTCCAAACACTCTGATTCACTTAACTTTCCATGCATGACCCCAATACGGTAGCCCTTGAAACGAGACTCGATGCGAGAACGAGCTGATAGAAGGGATTTGCCTTCATCATTGCTTGAGGCCGATTCGATGCGCGGGTAAATCATGAATGCTTGGCGTCCATCTTGCAGTGCCTTTTCAATGAAGGCTTCAATCTTATCTCGGTGCTTTTCTTCTCGGAGGTAAGTTTTCAATCGTCCTCGCCCACATGGTGCATGGCGCATGATGGAAATATCCAAATCTGCAAAGAGTGCTAAGCCCAGTGTGCGAGGTATGGGCGTTGCGGTCATGACCAGCAAGTGTGCCTGTTGATGGCCTTCGGTGAGTTTCCGGCGCTGGGCTACGCCAAATTTGTGCTGTTCATCAATAATGATTAACCCGCACCCTCTATTTGAAGACGGCTGATGCAGTAAAGCGTGGGTGCCCACCGTGATGCCAGGGATGCCTTCATCTTCATGCTCCCCAGTGTGGGTTCCAGATAGGTGCAAGCGGACAGGAATGCCCATGCTATGGAGATACCGGGTGATGGTTTGATGATGCTGTCTAGCCAATAAAGTGGTTGGGACCATGAAAAGCACCGATTGGCCCCAGCCCATGACACGCAATGCTGCGACCAAAGCCACCAGCGTCTTGCCTGTGCCGACATCTCCCTGAAGTAGTCGCCTCATGGGATGAGCCTTGTTGAGGTCTGACTCGATTGCCTTGACCGTGGAGACTTGGTCCTGAGTTAAGGCAAAAGGCAGGCGTTCGAGAAAGGGTTTGACCCAGTCTTTGCCGATTTGTTTGGGCAAACATCGAATCTGAGATTCAAAAGCCAGTCGCCGCTGAGATACTTCCTGCTGCACGGCAAGGGCCTCGTTGAGGGCGAGTCTTTTGCGGGCTGCAAGGTTGTCCTCCATTGTTCCCGGGAAATGGAGATGCTCCAAGGCCTCCTTCTGAGATACAAACCCGTGAGACGCAGCCATGGGGTAGGGATCGGTGATGCCCTGGGCATGCTTCCTGAGGGTTTGATGAATCAGCGAACGGATCCAACGAGGTCGAATACCTTTCTGACATCGATAGACTGGCACCAAACGATCCACGTGAATGGGGTCATCCGATTGTTCCGGCTCGAACCACTCGGTTTCAGGGTGATCCATGCGCAAGGGATTGCCTGGTTTGAGTTGTCCATAGAGGTAGAGGCTTTTACCTGGCTGGTAATGTTGTTTAAGAAAGGGCATATTCCACCAGCGACAGAGGACGCCGCCCGTATCATCTTCCACGCGGCATTCAAATTGAGACATCCTGCCGCGAAAGAATCGTGTCTGAGCTGAGGTGATGACTCCCTTCAGGGTGACCCATTGACCCGGTTCCACAGCAGCCATGGATGGAAAGTGATGCCGGTCTTCATGGCGGCTTGGGGCCAGTTCAAGTAGGTCCTGAACGGTGAAGATGCCCATCTCGCCAAGCTGGTCCGCACGAGCCGGACCGATCCCACGGAGCGATCCGATCGGTCGCTGAAGGTCGGAACCGCCTTGGCCCTCTGGGGTTAATTCAGAGATGGTCACTCCATTGCGAGACATGCGCTCATTGCGGGGAGGATTAACCCAGATGCCGCCTCAATAGCTCAATGCTCCTGCGAACCCCTTCCTTTGCAGGATCCTTACCCTCGAATTCGAGCGAAACATAACCCCGATACGCATGCTGATTAAGCATCCGCCCGATCCGTTGGTAGTCGAGGTCCAGAGTATACCATTCTCCACCCCCGAAGTAAGTCTTAGCCTGGACATAAACGGTGCGTGGTGCGATTTGCTCCAGCTTGGGATAGGGTTCCTCCAAGAAGTTGCCCGTATCCATCAGAGCTCCCAGCCACGGAGATTGAATCGCATCAAGGATACGAAGCAATCCATCAGGGGTCCGGGTCAAACCCCAATGATTTTCTAAAGCCAAGATGACTCCACTTCGCTCCGCTGCAGCCAGGCATTGTTCGATGCAGTCAATGCACCAATCAAACCCGTCCTGTTCTCGAAAGCCGGGCAGTATGGGCTCAAGCCCTCTCGCTGCCATGAGGTCATCAAATGATTGAATGGTATTCCACCGACCCGAGTTCAAACGGATGCATGGGATGCCCATTTCATGAGCCAGGTCAATACAGCGTAGGGTGTGCTCAACCTGCTGGCGGCGGTAGGCAGGGTCTGGATCAACAAAGTCTTGATGGATAGAGAGGGCGATCAAATCCATGCCGTTCAAGAATGCATGCCGCTTGAGCTTCTGGAGGTAGGGTATTTCCTCGGAGTCCATCTGGCGATGCAGGATATCAATACCCTCCACCCCGAGGGCAGCCGACTCGTTGATGACCTGTTCAATGGAAATCTTTGGGTCTCGGAAGTGCCAGTAAGAGTAGGATGCAATACCGAGCTTGATGCGGCCATTTGCCGATTGTCGGGGAGCTGTGCTTGTTGCGGAGGTCGTTTGACATGCAGAGCCAAGTGCCGTGAGGCCTCCTAGCCCCATGCCGTATTGGAGGAATTGTCTTTTATTCATGTCCAGAAATTTATCGAAAGCTTATGAGGTGTTTTTCCCCACGGAGAATCAATCGCTCGCCGTGAAAGACTGGTGAGGCAATGACTCTCTCACCCAAGTGACTTTCGGAAAATAATGAAACCTCTGGTGCCAAATTGACGACAAAGACAGCACCATCTTCTCTAGCGGCGATGAGCTTGTCTTTGCCTGCCGAAGGCGAGGCGTAATAACTCGAGCGATGCTCCGGTAGTTCGAAAGTCCAGATAGATTCCCCCGTGGTCGGGTCGATGCCTGCCAGGGTTCCGCGATCGCTTAGCAGGATGGCAAGGCTGCCATGGGTTGTTGGCGATGGTACAAAACTGCTGTGGATCTGATTTTCCCAGAGATGTTGTGTTGCCGTGACATCCCCCATGCCGCGCAGGCCTATCCCGTGCAGTCTGGGTTGGCGCTTGTCGGCTCTACCGAAGGCGACAATAACCTTGTTCTGGATCTGCATGGGGGAAGCCACTGCTGGCCAATAGGGCTTTTCATCGGGATTGAACTCTCCGCATTCCCAGATCACCTCACCGTTGGCAGGATCATGACAAGTCAAATGCTGACCGCCCCAGACTAGGATGACCTCTTGTCCATCTAGGCTGGTCAAAATGGGGGAACTGTAACCGTGGTCCCCCTCCACTGGGGTATTGTAGTCTCTGGGGACCTTCCATTGAAGTTCTCCGGTCAGTGGATGGAAAGAGGCCAACCAGGAAGATCCCTCGTGCATGCGGGTGATGACGACGCCGTTAGATGTGCTCAGTGGAGAGGTGCCTGTGTCCCAGTATAGGGAAACCTCGCCGTATTCCTGGACCAGATTGCGTTTCCAGAGGGTTTTGCCCTGAGCATCAAGGCCTACCCAGTCACCACTTTTAAAGTAGGCAAAAAAATGTTTCCCGTCGCTGGTGACTGAAGGATTACTTCCCGAACCATTGCGATGGCGTCCAGGGGTTTCGGTGCCGCACTGAGCGGTCCACTCGAGATCTC
Source organism: Verrucomicrobiota bacterium (assembly GCA_023257935.1). Classification (GTDB taxonomy): domain Bacteria; phylum Verrucomicrobiota; class Verrucomicrobiia; order Limisphaerales; family AAA164-E04; genus UBA7971. The sequence continues at coordinate 9,832 of JALRAZ010000527.1, read as the reverse complement.
CATCAATACTGAAAGCGGCCACGGTGTTGGTGCCTTCCTTGGCGTAGGTGATGAGGATGAGATCCTCGACCACCAGGGGAGTGGAAGTGCCTGGGCCAGGGAGTGGCTCCTTCCATAGCAGGTGCTCATCGTCCAGGAAACCGCTAAAGTCTTCATCCGGGAAATGACCATTTTGATGAGGCCCACGCCAGTGGTGATTGGCGGCCATAGTGGGGTTTAAATGATTCAAACCGGCCAAGCATAGCAACCATACCAGACTCCATGACATGCGAAGGCGAAGGCTTGATGAGGTGGTCATTTCAGTCAATATGGTGAAGCCGATGCCATGTGTCAACCGACTGAAAGAAGACCTTTGCTGTAACCTTCTGGCTTCAATCTGTGTCGAGACTTATTGGCCTCGTTCCCATGAAATTATTTCACCAGGATTATTTTATGTCCCATCTATTCTCAAACTCGTTCAATGCGTTGTCCCATCTATCCCTTGGCTTGGTGCTGACACTCATGCTTTCTGGTTCTCAGGTCCACGGTCAGCAACATTGGTGGCAATGGCGTGGCCCCCAAGCCAATGGGGTGGCCAGTGAAGGCAACCCTCCCATTTCCTGGAGTGAGCAGGAAAATGTGCGATGGAAGGTAGCTATCCCAGGTAAGGGGCATGCAAGCCCGGTGATCTGGGGAGATCGACTGTTTCTACTGACTGCGGTGGCTGAATCAGCACCCCAGGTGGATGGACTTAGGGAAACCACCCCTCCAGCACCGCAGGCCGAAGGCCGAGACAGACAGCGGGGCAGTCGGCGGGGCGGGGGTGGAGGTCGGGGTGGCTTTGGGGGTAACCAGCCAGAGGCGGTGAAGCATTCTTTTCAGACAATTTGCCTCGACAAAAACACTGGGGAACAAGTCTGGTCGCGAGAAGGCATGGCGGTTATCCCGCATGAAGGACATCATCCCACCAACAGTTACAGCTCAGGGTCTGCCATCACCGATGGCAAACATGTGATCTCCTACTTTGGCTCAAGGGGGCTTTTTGTCTACGACATGATGGGAAACCTGGTCTGGCAAAAAGATCTCGGTGACATGCCCACCCGAAACGGTGTTGGCGAAGGGGCCTCACCCGCTCTGGCAGATGATATACTGGTCGTGCTTTGGGACACGGAGTCCGATTCCTACATTGTGGCTTACAACAAATTGACAGGCGAGGAACGCTGGCGCCAGGTCCGCGACGAGCGGACCGGTTGGACGACTCCTGTGATCCTTGATCATCAAGGTCGTCGGCAAGTGGTCGTCAATGCGACCAACAAGGTGCGATCCTATGATCTTGAAACCGGTGAGTTATTATGGGAGTGCGGTGGGCAGACAGCCAATGCCATTCCCACGGTGGTAGCCGACGAACAACATGTCTATGCCCTCTCTGGTTATCGTGGTAGCACTGCGATGGCCATCAGGCTGGGACAACGAGGAGATTTAACCGATTCTGACGCGATTGCCTGGTCCCTAAACCGAGGCACTCCTTATGTGCCATCACCACTGCTCATGAGTGGTAGACTCTGGTTTACCCAGGGAAATGATGCCGTGCTTTCCTGTGTGGAGGCTTCAACCGGCAAAGTGCATTACTCCCAGGAGCGACTCGAGGGACCTTCGGGTTTTTACGCTTCCCCTGTTGGGGTGGCTGGCAGGGTTTACTTAACTGGTCGTGATGGCACGACCGTGGTGATCGAAGATTCTGAATCCCTCAAAGTGCTTGCCACCAACAAACTCGATGACCCTATGGATGCTTCGCCTGCGTTATCTGGCGATGCCATCTACCTCCGTGGTCATCAGTACCTTTATTGTATTGGGAAATAAATCCTTTGGTCTGCTCTCACTCTGCCCCCTCGGCCCGTTTTGAAACGGGTCGAGGGGGGTGTTTTCTCTTGCCATCGTTCTGGGTGGCCCTGAGGTCTTTTTTCTTTTGCCGTGCAAGCCTCTCGAGCAATATGACCTCACTCAACCATGCAGTCCCTTCAGCTCGGTATTTTGGATCTTATGCTCATTGTCGGCTACCTGCTGGTAGTGGGGCTGCTTGGGTTGTATTACAGCCGAGGGGTTCGGACGGGTGAGGATTTTTTTCGTGCTGGCCGCTCCCTTCCTTGGTGGGCAGCAGGGTTGTCTCTGGTGGTTTCTGATATTGGGGCCAAGGACATGATTGGGCTGGCTGGCGATGGCTATCGCTATGGGGTTGTCATGATGAATTTCGATTTTCTTGGATGTATCTTTCCCGTCCTAATCGCTGCCTTTCTTTTCATGCCCTACCTCTGGCTAGCCAATGTCTACACGGTGCCTGAATATTTGGGCCTGCGCTACGACCTCCGGGTCCGGACCTGTTTTTCGGCGCTTTGGATCCTCTTCATGGTTGTGACGCTGGCCACCATTTTTGTGAGTGCTGCAGCCATGTTTGAAGGCATTCTGGGATGGAGTTTCTGGTTCTCCGTCGGTATCACTGCACTGACGGTGGGGCTCTACACCACCATGGGGGGGCTCAAGGCCGTTGTCGTCACCGATGCGTTCTCTTGTGTGGTCCTTGTGATAGGTGCCGCCATCATCTGTTGGAGTGGTTTGAGTGAGATTGGCGGATTTAGGGCCCTTGGTGAAGCCATCGAGTCCAAAAGTTGGACCGAACATCATCTTCAGCTGCTACCACCGGCAGATCACCCAGAATATCCCTGGCCAGCCGTATTGCTAGGGCTGGGATTCGTGCTCGGGCCTGCTTACTGGATTGGCAATCAAGCCATTGTCCAACGCACTTTGGGGACCCGATCACCTGCCGAGGCCAGGGCTTCTTATATCCTCTGCGCTGCAATCAAGCTATTTTTCCCGCTTCTGCTGGTGCTACCAGGCTTGATGGGAATTGTCTTGCTGGAATCCGAACTTGGGATTCCAGGCAAGGATTGGGATGGTAATCAAGTGCTTCCACTCCTTCTAACCCGGCTCCTGCCTACCGGGATCCTGGGGATTGTCATCGGAGCTTTTCTAGCCGGTGTGCTTTCCAACCTCGATTCCTATGTCAATGCCGCCAGCACCATGCTGGTGCATGATTTTTATCGGCCTTTGATTCGGCCATCGGCCAGTGATCCAGAGTGTTTGAGTTTGGGGCGCTGGCTGGTACCCATTCTCCTGCTTCTTGGTGTGTCCATGAGTTATCCCATCAAACAAGGGTTTGGCTCAGTATTTGAAGCCTTTCAGACTTTTCTCTCATTCATTCAGGGTCCTTTACTGGCTTTGCTGCTTTCAGGAATGCTGACTAACAGGGCCAATGCATCCGGTGCTATGGCTGGTATTGCCTTGGGCGTCACCTCCGCCGCGCTGATGACGTTTTCAGAGGCTCTATTTGGAGTCAGCGGCGGGATTTCATTTCTTTGGGTGGCTTGGTGGTCTTTTGTCGCATCTTTGACCGGGGTTCTGATGGGTAGTCTCCTCACTCCCCCGCGTGATCCTCAATCTCTGCAAGGGCTAGTTTTTGAGTGGAAGCAATCCTCTGGCAGCCAACATGGATGATATGAGCTATTTGATGGCAACTTGGCACGGTGGTTCGATGGTGGTCTCCGCAGTCTTTCTAGCGGTGGCCATCCTACTGTGGTGGTTGCCAAACACGGATAAAATTTCCTCCGTTTCGGATGCCACTCGTTGTGGAGGTTGGAGTCGATGGTTTGCTGTGCTGATTGCCTTGATTCAGGCACTTATTTACCTCTTGTGGGGGTAAATGAGAGTCACTCTGCGCATGGCCCAATCAGACAATTGCATTGAGACTTGTCCTCTTTTTATCGTAGCTTTGACTTCATCAGGCCAATCCGGTCTGAGACAACCAGCCCGCACGACGGGGTTTTAAGGTCTTGCATGCTCAAAGGATCAAAGATTCTCATCACCGGCGGTACAGGTTCCTTTGGGAGTCGTGTTGCCCAACATCTTATGGACAAGGATCCGGCTGAAATCCGTATTTTCAGCCGTGATGAAAAAAAACAGTGGGAAATGCAGCGTCGATTCCCACAGTTTCATTACCTGCTTGGGGATGTGAGAGACGCGGCTCGCTTATCTCTGGCCATGGAAGGGGTGGATTACGTTTTCCACGCCGCCGCCCTCAAACAAGTCGGCTCCTGCGAAAATCAGCCATTTGAGGCGGTTCAGACTAACATCCTAGGTTCGCAACAGGCCTGCATGGCGGCTCGACAGGCAGGTGTCCGGGCCTTTGTGGCTCTCAGTACCGACAAGGCAGTCAAACCAGTCAATGCGATGGGGACAAGCAAGGCGATGATGGAAAAAATCGTCTGCAGTCAGAATCAATGCCCTGGCAATACCATTTTCTCCTGTGTGCGTTACGGTAACGTGATGGGCAGTCGTGGTTCGGTGATCCCGTTATTTCTCGATCAAATAAAGCAAGGGCAACCCCTGACAATCACGGTTCCGGAGATGACACGCTTTTTGCTGACTCTGGATCAATCGGTGGATCTGGTCTTCCATGCCATGACCCAGGCCAAGGGCGGGGAAATTTTTGTGCGCAAGGCACCAGCATGCACCATCGCAGACTTGGCTGATGCCATTCGTAAACGTGCCGATCTTCCGGAATATCCTATCGAGCAAATCGGTATACGCCGTGGCGAAAAATTGCACGAAATCCTCGTTAATGAGTACGAAATGCAGCGTGCGGTGGAGGAGCCAGACTACTTCACTATTCACCCAGATTACCGCACACCTCCCACGCCATGCACCCGTGCCTTGGGCGAAGAATTTTCCAGCTCCAACACCCTGCAGCTTGCACCAGGCCGCAAATTGGACCAATTGCTCGATGCCATGGGTTCTCCGGAGAGTTTTCACTAGCCATGGGCCCCAATCCATCGTTTCGCTTGATCGGTCGTTGCCGAGGTTGTCATGCCGGCATGGATCTCCTGGTGCCGTGTTTTGAAATGGATCCGATGCCTCTGGCTGGTCAGTTCTGTTCGACTGCAGAGGAGGCGATTGAGGCGGAAAGGCTGCCCTTGAGCTGGATGCTTTGCCAGAGCTGTGGTCTCGTGCAGGTGACCCAGGATGTGGACGAGGCCATCCTATTTCGCCGTTACAATTATGCCTCCTCGACCGTGTCTGGATTGGTGGACCACTTCAAGGCCTACGCAGGGTTGCTCACTCGAAACTATGATCAGTCGCATCTTCGCTTCCTAGAAATAGGCTGTAATGATGGGGTGTTATTGAGACGTCTGCCAGCTACTTGGCTGCGTCAGGGAGTGGACCCTAGTGATGTGGCTTGCCGTTCGCACCAGGCTTCTCAAGGCGGCTACGAACTGGTCTCTGACCTGTTCGATGTGCAGCTGGTCGAATCCATGCGGTGGCAGGGCCAGTGGGATGTGATCAGCGGGTCGAACTGCCTTGCCCACATTTCTGATCTGCATCAGGTCTTTACCGCCGTCCGATTGGCCCTCAAGGAGGGGGGAGAATTCTGGGTTGAAGTCCATGATCTGGAAGCGCTGCTTTGCGGGTCGCAGTGGGATACTATTTACCACGAACACAAGGCAGAATGGAGTCTGGATTCCTTAACACACTGTCTAGGATTGCTGGGGTTTGAATGTGTTTTCCACGAATCGATCCCCATGCATGGAGGTGCCCTACGCTGTTGTTTCAGGAAAACATCCCAGCCGAGGCTATCTCGCACTGAGCCCGATTTGCAGACGCTGCAGGCCAAGTTGAAGTCGTTGGCTGAAGCTTACCGAGCGCGCTATGAACATCCTGTTGTCTGCGACTTGATGAAGCGCCGGGCTGCTGGTCAATCGCTTGTCGCCTATGGAGCTGCTGGGCGCGCCAATGTATTCCTCAATCAAACCCCAGAACTTGCTTTTGACTGGATTGTCGATGAATCGATGCTGCGACAAGGGAGGTATTTACCTCATATCGCGACCCCCATTGTTGCCAAGGATCGCCTAAACTTGGATCAGCCCGATCATTGCCTCATCACGGCTTGGAATTACGCTCGGGACATCCGATTGAAGAACCCAGGCTACCTTGGTCAATGGTGGACTGCTTTTGGATGAACCCTAACTTGAACAAGCGCATTGGAGTGCTGGGAGCCGGTGGCATGCTTGGCCATGTGGTGGCCCGGCGGCTGCGCCAGAAGGGATGGGAGGTGGTTGAGGTTTCCGATCGTTGGACACCTGATCGATTTGATCAATGCATGGGAAATTTGAAAGACCTTGGTCTATACGGTGTCGTCAATGCCATAGGCGTCCATCTCAGTGAGGCCGAGGCAACTCCAAGGAATCGGCTGAAAACGATGCAGTGGATCAACGGCCTTTTTCCCCAATGGCTTGCCAAAGGACTTGACCCGGATGTGAGGGTCATTCATGCCAGCAGCGATGCGGTATTTGGAGCATCAGAGTGTGGATGCCTATGGGATCAGCCACACAGTGCTGACACAGCCTATGGCGCTTCCAAGATCCAGGGTGAAACGGGGATGCGGGGTGAAAATCGTTGGGTCATACGTTGTTCTTTGCTTGGGCCTGATCGTGAATCATGCGAGACAACTCATTTGCTTAGCTGGGTGCTAGGCCAGCAAAGGGCTGCATGGGGTTACACAAACCATATGTGGAATGGCATCACCACCCTCGCATGGGCCGATCTGGCTCATGTTCTGTTATCTGAAGAACAAGCTGTATCCGGTGGGTTGGTTCAGCCAGGATTCCTGCCGCCAATCACTAAATACACGCTCTTAAAGACTATCGACAGGGTTTATGGCCTTGGCTTGCAGGTGCGACCCACTCGAGCCGCTTCAGCGGTGAATCGAAGCCTGATTCCCACCCAATTCTGCGACCCCATTGAAGAACAACTGCAACGTCTCAAGACCTGGTATGAGCCGAGCTGAAAAGGTCAGGAACCTCCCATCGTGAATTGGAACGTATCTTGGTGGTCGTCATTTTGATGATTAGGCATGCTCGGGCTGGCTTTTCATTGTCCCACTTCCCACTTGGCTCAATCGCTCGATCTGAGAGTCCGTTGACACCCTCAGGGTCGGTTGGTAACTTCCTGCATTCGGAGCGATCCCATCCATGGACTATAAAGAGACATTGAATCTTCCGCAGACTGGCTTTCCCATGAAGGCAGATCTGGTCAACCGCGAACCCTTGCGTCTGAAATCCTGGACCGAAGGCAAGCTCTACGAACGCATTCAGGCCTCTCGCGAGAGTTCTGAGCTCTTTCTGCTGCATGACGGGCCCCCTTTTGCAAACGGGGACGTTCACATCGGCACTGCTGGCAATAAGATCCTTAAGGACTTCATCCTGAAGTTCCAGACCCTTCAGGGAAAGCGAGTGCCATACGTCCCGGGATGGGACTGCCACGGCCTACCTATTGAATTCAAAGTTGTGCAGCAAATGAGAAAGGATGGGGCCGATTTGTCCGATGCGGCTTCTATTCGACGTGCTTGTGAGGCCTATGCCCGCGAATACATTGACTTGCAGCGCGAGCAATTCAAGCGACTGGGTGTTCTGGGCGAGTGGGACAAACCTTACCTGACTCTGGATAAGGCTTATGAGGCCGCCGAACTCAAGCTTTTTGCCGATTTGATAGATCAGGGATTCGTCTATCGTGGCAAGAAACCTGTCTATTGGAGCATTCCTTGCAGCACGGCGCTGGCAGAGGCTGAGGTGGAATATGGAGACCACATCAGCCCGAGTATTTACGTTAAATTCAAACTCAAAGGGGAACCCAACACCTTTGTCATCATTTGGACAACCACTCCCTGGACCTTGCCAGCCAACCTGGCTGTCGCCTTCAACCCGAAACTTCAATACACCCAAATCCAGGTTGGGGATGAGTCCTACATCGTCTCGGTAGGTTTGCTGGATGGGCTTGTGGAAACCATGCAGTGGCAGGATCATCAAATTATCCGCAGCTTGGATGCCAGCCAACTGGCTGCCATGGAATATGAGCATCCTTTCTGTGAGCGGACCGGCCGCCTCCATGAGGCGGATTTCGTTGAAGATACCGCAGGCACAGGTTTTGTGCATATCGCCCCTGGGCATGGTCTTGAAGATTATGGTCTAGGCATGCAAGTGGGCTTGGCAATTTATTCACCTGTCGATGATGAAGGACGTCTGGCCCATACCGAGGATCTGGCACCCAGCCAACAAATGCCCGCTTGCTTGATCGGTAAATCCATCCTGGAGAAGCAGGGCAAAAGTGAAGCCAACCTCGCCGTGATGGATCTGCTTCGTGAGAAGCAGGCTCTGCTTTTACATCAGGATTACACCCACAGTTACCCACACTGTTGGCGGAGCAAGACCCCTGTGATTTTCCGGGCAATGGACCAGTGGTTCATTCGCATTGATCATGAGGGGTTCAGGCAAAAAGCACTCGAGGCTATCGAAAAAGTGCGTTGGGTTCCCGAATGGGGACAGAACCGCATTGAAGGTGCGGTGAAAGCCAGACCTGATTGGTGTATCTCAAGGCAGCGCACTTGGGGGGTTCCCATCCCTGCCTTTTATGATGGACAAGGCCAGGCCATACTGGACGCTCGCATCGTAAGGAATGTGGCTGATTTAATTTCAGAGGAGGGCTCCAATGTATGGTTTGCTCAATCAGCACAGGAGCTCTGGGAAAAAGTGCGCCCCACTGACTGGCAAGGTCCTGAGGCAGTCGCCAAGTCCACTGATACGTTAGATGTTTGGATTGATTCTGGCAGTTCATCCAGAAGTGTGATTCAGGCTCGCCCAGAACTTGCATCCAAGCATGACGCTCAGAATGCTCCTTCCAGGAACCCGTGGCAGGCAGATCTCTATCTTGAGGGCAGCGATCAACACCGTGGCTGGTTTCAATCGTCCCTGCTTCTCTCATTGGCGGCCAACGGCTCAGCGCCCTACCGCGAGGTGCTCACTCACGGTTTCATGGTTGATGCCGATAAGGAAAAGATATCCAAGAGCAAGCAAGGGCAGGGCGGCTATGAAAAACCTCAGACTTCCGAGGCCTATGTAGGTCGTTATGGGGCCGATATCGTGCGCCTCTGGGTGGCATCCCAGGATTTTAGGAATGATATCGTTGTCAGCGAGGAGCGCATCAAAAAGGTAGCTGAAACCTATCGCATGTTGCGTAACGCTCTGCGCTTTCAGTTGTCCAATCTCTATGACTTTGACCCCGCCAAGCATGCTGTGATGCATGAAAAGCTCAGTCCCCTGGACCGATGGATGCTCGACGCTTGGTCAAGGATGGAAAGCGAAGTGGTTCAGGCCTACGAGCGACATGAATTCCACTTGGTTTACCAGAAGATCAGTCAATTTACCGCGGTGGAAATGTCGGCCATTTACCATGATCTGGTGAAGGATCGACTTTATTCGGATCGTGCGGACTCCCCTGAGCGAAGGTCTACCCAGAGCGTTTTGCATGAAATTGTTGGCAGGTTCTGCAGGGCGCTTTCTCCCATACTCGTCTTTACTGCTGATGAGGCATGGGAGTGCATCCCGGGTGTATCGCAAGGTCAATCAGTCCACGAAGCAAGCTGGAGTGCGTCCTCTTTCCGTATGGATGCCGAGGAGGCATTGCAGTGGCAGGATTTCATGGGGCTGAGGCAGGAAGTTCTGGCTGCATTGGAAGAAGCCAGACGGCAGAAAACGATTGGCAAGGCGTTGGAGGCAGCGGTACGGATCACTGACACGCCTGACCATCTTAAAATCTACCGGACCTCTGAGTCAGTCCTTCGGGAAATCATGAATGTTTCCGATATAGAGTGGGTTGAGGGAAGCAGTCTTGAGATTCAGGTTGAGAAGGCCTCTGGACAAAAATGTGGGCGATGTTGGCACTGGAAAACCGATGTGGGCGAACATGCGAT
>JALRAZ010000355.1 GCA_023257935.1 Verrucomicrobiota bacterium | reverse complement strand
GCTTCCACTGCCTTGAGTTCTTCAGTGATGTAGCGTTCACCATTGGCAATGGTCTGCTTGCGATGGTAGTGCTGAGGCACCTTTTCAAGATGGGTTTTAGTGACCTCAATGAAATATCCAAAGACAGCATTATATTTGATCTTGAGTGAGGGAATGGCTGTTTTCTCAATTTCCCTAGCTTGAAACTCAGCCATCCAGGCCTTGCCATCCCGCTTGGCACGTAAAAGCTCATCCAGTCCCTCATCGTATCCCGGTTTGATCAGGTTCCCTTCCCTGAGCAGGGCAGATGGCTCATCTAAGATGGCATCGGTGATGAGTTGTACCACTTCGGGCAACTCAACAAGTTGCTCCTCCAGTCGAGCCAAACAACCTGCGCTGGCGCCGGCATCCTGCGATCCCAAGTCGAGGTCCGATGGGTTCTGCAAGGCAGCGGCACACAAATCACGGACCGCATGCTTAATGCTGGGTATATTTTCAAGCCCCTGCCTCAGCGCAACCAGATCACGGGCCGATCCTGAGCCCATGCTCAGACGGCTGAGGGTTCGCTCCAAATCGCGGATACCCTTCAGGCGCTCCCTGAGCAAAGATGCCAACGAAGCCTGGCCGCGACAGGTTGCAATAGCCGTTTGTCTGGCAACAATCTCAATTGGATCTACCAAGGGCCGTGCAAGCCACTGCTTGAGATGACGAGCTCCCATAGGGGTCACCGTCTGGTTCATCACCTCGAATAAACTTGGAGATTTTCCAAAGGCTCTACCGGGCAGGGGGAATACCTCCAAGTGCCTTAAAGTGGTCGCATCTAGAAAAAGATAATCCTTGGGACGATAGCAGGTCAGACGACTCAAATGCCCCACTTCTCGTCGCAAATGCTCCATAACATAGTGCAGTAGCCCCCCGGCAGCAGCCACACCAGCAGGGCAATCCTTCAACCCGTAGCCATCGAGTGAAGTCACCTTAAAATGCTCTTTGAGGGTGTGCGCTGCGCTTTCGAGTTCAAAGGCCCATGGCTCATGTTCTGTCAGAACGGCTCGAAGCTGATCAGCAAGCTCCAGCATTCGAGGGTCCTCCTTAGGCGTCAATAGCTCAGAGGGCCCTATTCGATGAAGCTCGGCCACCAGACCATCCCAATCGTCCGCTGCAGTGACCCTGAAGTCTCCTGTCGTTAAATCTACGATGGCCACACCGTGTGATGAGCCCAATCGAACCACTCCGGCCAGATAGTTATTGGCCTCGGGCCGCAGCAACTTGTCGTCAAAATGAGACCCAGGGCTCAGGATCTGAGTGACAGCTCGCTTGACGAGCTTCCCTGGCTTAGCCTCCTCGATTTGCTCACAGATAGCCACTTTCTTGCCGGCCTCAAGAATCTTGGTCATGTAGGCGTTGGCAGCGTGAAATGGGATACCGCACATGGGGGTGGTCCCACGTTTGGTTAGGGCAATATTGAGGATCGATGCACCGATGGTCGCATCATCGAAGAACATTTCATAGAAGTCTCCCAACCGGAACATCAGCAGCGTGTCGGTAGGCAAATCCGAACGGATACTCTGATATTGCTCCATCATCGGAGTCTGTTTTTGAGATGGACTCATGCTGAGCTTGGCTATCTGGGCAAAAAAAAAGGCGCGAGGCAAGCCTCGCGCCAAAAAAGAGTATAGGGAGATTACTTCCTGCGACGAGCTGCGCCACAAAGAGCCAAAGCACCGATAACCGTGAAGGCGATGGTGGAAGGTTCTGGCACAGCACCCACTTGGGCGGCCAAATTAGCAGTCGCTAAGGGAATGTTGCGTGTGGCCCAATCGCCAGTACCATTGGTGTTAACCCAAACGTCGTCAAAGCTAGATCCAATGGAGGGTGGATTACGGAGTATCAAACCCACATCTTGCGTGCCATCCACATCAAATTCGATAGTGAAAGTGAAGGTG
>JALRAZ010000290.1 GCA_023257935.1 Verrucomicrobiota bacterium | reverse complement strand
TGATCAAGGATGTGGACATTGCCTTTGAAAGCACTTACTACGCCATGCAGAGCCTGAAAGTACGGACCGCCACCGCCATCCTGGCCCAGTCGACCACCCTTTCCCAATCTGCCCTGCGCCTACTGGGCGTGAGTTGAGGGGTCTGGAAACCTTGTCCTGACTTGCCCTTGCTTGCCGCCAAAAACTCTCGGCGCATGGCATTTGGGGAAATAAGCCTCGCACGGTATCGCACTCACTGAACTGACGCCAAAGGTGTGGCAGGCACTTAAGGATGCCGTGGTAGAGCCCGGGACTCAGCCCCGACCGCCGACTCCTCAGCCCGAGCTGCCAAGCCTGCTCATGCATCCTAATAGAAACCTATTGACAAAGCTGTTTGCTAAAACATAATACCTTGCATTACAAAGTAGTGGTTAGACTATACCGATTAGTCAATCCAGCTCTTCACTCAATTGGGTTCAGAGCCAGCAAAGAAGATCGGTCCCCTCACCACATCTCCAGGGATTCACTGCATGAACCTGCCTACAAAAACCTTCATGAGCTGGCATCTTTGCTGGAGCGCCATTGCTGATCCAGCGTTACTCGGCCCTTGGCAAGACATCGGGAATGAACCCCTCATCGGTCATTCGGTCCATGCATGATTTTTTTGACAACTGGACCATCCAGCTCCGCAAGGGACTTTTGGAGATCGGTATCCTGAGTGCTCTCAAAGGGCGTGAGCGATATGGGTATGATTTGGTCAAAAGCCTGATTGAAGTGCCAGGACTGGGTGTCAGCGAAGGCACGGTCTACCCCCTGCTCTCTCGCTTGCGCAAACACGGCTGGATTGATGCCCGACTGGTGGAATCCACTGAAGGGCCTGCTCGCAAATACTATACTTTGACCCCCGAAGGTAAGCGCGTCATGGAGGCCATGGAGGCGCATCTGGATGTCCTGCTTAGAGGAGTGAAAACATTGAAGGAGAAAGACGCCTAATATGATCCAATGGACAGAATCCGCTCAGGCCGCTTGGAAAGCCCATGAGCAACAACTGCAAGACCAGCTCCAGGACAGCGAGGCCGATGCCAGCGAGGTAGCTCAGGACGTCAGATGCCATATTGAAGAAGAAGCCCGCAAGGCAGAACTCCAGGTCATCGACGCAACCTGGCTGCAGTCTCTCCTGAAGCGGATGGAAGACCAGAGCTCATCGCCAGCACAAAAAGCGATCCCCAATTCGCAATCAAAACTAAATTTTCGTTCATCCCTGAAACATCCCGATGCTTGGTCTAAGTTCCGTTGGGGTGCCCTGTGGCTCACAGCCGTGATCTGGCCCACTATCACCCTGTTATTTGAGCTCTCGACTCGTCTGTGTTCGGGTTACTGGTTTGATCCCATGCCCACCCCACTCCATGTGCTTTTGCTTTGCCTAGTTCCCTTAGGCAATGGATGGGGCTTGAGGAAGCTTGGCAAAGACCCTGAAAGCATCGGCCCCTGGCTGGGGCGAGTGGTTGCCTTCAACACGGGAACCAGTCTCCTTTACACGCTGATGTTTGCTCCGGCTATCCCCATCAGTTTTCTACTGACCATTGTCTACGGCATGGGGTTGTTGCCCCTCACCCCTCTGGTTAGTTTCCTGACAGGGCTCAGGCTCTGGAAGCACGTGCGAGCTGCTCAAGCTCAGCCATCACGCCATTGGACCCTGGCTTGGGGCATGCTCGCAGCCTTTGTCTGCCTACTTGCCTTGGAAAGCCCGTATTTTTTGACCCGACTGGGGCTTCGTTGGGCTGACGCAGAAGATCGGTCAGTCCAAATCAAGGGCATCCGGTTACTCAGAGCCCTTGGACACGAGGAAACCATGCTCACCGCGTGTTATCAGCGCCCAAGGCGGGTATTCGATTTAAGTAGCTGGCTTACCCAGTCCAAGGAAACGGTCACCCAGCAGGACGCCAGGGCTATCTATTATCGCGTCACCGGCCGCCCATTTAACGCTGTCAAGCCCCCCAAGCTCTACACCTCGCAAGGACGCTGGAGCCTGGTTGAGGACGCATTCACCTGGGAACTGGATGATGCTCTGGGGGGCAGCTCGGTCGCCGGTCGGGTGATGGGCCTGGAAATGGTCAGCTCCCGCATCGACAGTCGTATTGAAACCCACGGCGCCAACTCTTACACCGAGTGGACGATGGAGTTTGAAAACAAAGCTCCGTTGGCACGCGAGGCCAGGGCGCAGATTCGACTGCCAGTTGGCGGGGTGGTTTCAAGACTCACCCTTTGGGTCAACGACGAAGAACGAGAAGCCGCTTTTGCCTCTCGCAATACCACTCGCCAGGCCTATCAGAAGATCGCCGTCGAGCGTCGCAGAGATCCCGTCCTAGTGACCACTTCTGGCCCCGACCAAATCCTCATGCAATGCTTTCCCGTGCCACCCAATGGAGGGCGCATGAAAATCCGCTTTGGCATCACCGCCCCCCTTGACATGCGTGACATCCACCACGGTCGAACAAGGCTACCAGTCATGGTCGAACGCAACTTCAACCTCCGGGGTACACTCAAGCACGCCATCTGGGTAGAATCGCGCTCCCTGCTTGCATCGGATCACAAAGATTTCAAAGCCAGTCAGCACGAGGATGGGGATCAAATCCTTGAGGGCCAGTTGTCCGACAGAGCCTTGCTCTCTGCGCAAAGCACCATTGAAGTCGAGCGGGCTCAAGCCTCTCAAAAAGTTTTTACCCCGGCGCGTCAGCCGCAAGAAAGCATCCTGCAGGAACTTTCCAAGGAAAGCGCCCAAGCCCCCAAGTCGATCATTTGGGTCGTGGATGGTTCTCATGCGATGGGCTCTCACATCAGCGAAATCACCCAGGCCCTGCAGAACTGGGGTTCAGACATCGCTTTGCAGGTCATCATCGCTTCGGATCAATCCCCCTTTATCGCACCGGATCATGCCTACAAGGTCTTTTCACGGCAGGAGGCCATGTCTTACCTGAGCATGTTGGAGCCCAGCGGAGGCCAGGACAATCTGGCGGCACTCACCCAAGCATGGGCCCTGGCGCGAGAAAAGGGTGTCGGGCATGTGTGGTGGTGGCATGGGCCACAGCCAGTCATGCTGGGAGATCCCTCCAGCCTCCAGCAACAAATGGAACGCTCTCGTGGGAGCATCCAACTCATCAGCAAGGGCATCTTTCCTGCTCCCAATCGCATCTTGGAGAATCTGGACTCAAATTCCACTCGAATCCTGCCCCATTACGGCAACTTGCAGGAAACCTGGCAGCACTGGCTCGACCAAGCCACCGGGAAAGCCGAAATCTGGGGTTTTCATCGCCGAGCCATCCCCTCATCGCAAATAGAAAACACTTCCCTTCCCCAGGTCTCGCAACACATCGAGCGCCTCTGGGCCAAGCAAGAAGTGCTCAACTTGATCGCCCGGCGAGACCAGAAACAGGCCATTGCCTTGGCATCCGAGCACCAGCTTGTCACCCCGGTGACAGGTGCGGTGGTATTGGAAACTCAAGAACAATATGATGAGATGGGTCTGACCCCTGTAGCCTTTGATGCCGTCCCCAGTATTCCCGAGCCCACCACCTGGGCCCTTTGGTGTCTGGGCCTGATGCTCGTGGTTTGGGGTCAGCACCGTTCTAAGCAGTTCAGCAAAAACCAGTCATGATGGGTAGCACCAGGTCATACCATGAAAGGGCTCAGCTCAGGATCGGCTTAAGCACCCTGCCGTGCACATTGGTCAGGCGGCGTGCGATCCCATTGTGATAAAAAGTCAAGGCCTCATGATCCATCCCCAAGAGGTGTAGGACCGTGGCATGGAAGTCATGCCAGGGCACCGGGTTGCGGGAAGCCTTCAAGCCTATTTCGTCGGTTTCACCATAAACCATACCAGGCTTGAGTCCGGCACCCGCCATCCAGATTGAAAAAGCATACATGTTGTGATCCCTGCCAGTACCCACCTGGTCAGCAGCACTCTGGGCGTAGGGTGTTCGACCAAACTCGGTGGTAAACAGCACCAAGGTATCCTCCAACATGCCACGCTGCTTGAGATCCTGAATAAGGCCTGCCACAGGTTGATCGATGCGCCTTGCCTCGCGATTATGGTTGCGCCGCATGTCCTCATGCCCATCCCAGTTGATCCGCGGTGAACCAAAAGAACCACCACTGATTAATTGGACAAAGCGAACCCCTTTCTCGAGCAAGCGTCGTCCAAGCAAACAGCTGCGGGCAAAATCGCGGGTGGGCTCCTGATCCAGCCCATAGAGGGCTCGGATCGAGGGTTGTTCCTGATCTAGATCAGCCACTCCTGGGACTGAGAGCTGCATGCGTGCAGCCAATTCATGGCTGCGAATCCGAGCTCGCATGGCATCCTCTAGCCCATGCTCTTCCAGATCACGCACGTTGAGCGAAGCAAGCAAGGATCGCGACGCCTCATCCGTCTTAAGGGAAAAACCCTCGGGAGGCAGCAGGTCGGGGATGGGAATGCTGGAGTTGGTATCAAAGGCAACCCCCTGATGGGTGGAGGGAAGAAAGCCGTTGGACCAATTAATGGTCCCACCAGCTGGGTAACCTCTGGCATCTGGCAACACCACATAGGCAGGCAAATCTTCCGTCTCAGTACCCAGTCCATAAGAAATCCACGAACCCATGACTGGAAACCCATTAAGCTGGAAACCGGTATTTTGTTGGAAAGTCGCCGGGGTGTGATTAGCGGAATCGGCGACCATGGAACGAATCACGGTCAGTTCATCGGCGATGCGGCTGATGTGTGGGAACAATTCGGACACCCACAAACCGCTCTGGCCATGCTGGGCAAACCGCCAATCCTCCTGACGCAACAATCCAATCTGGTTGAAAAAGGTTGCCGGTCGTTCGGTGTAGGAGAGTGAAGCCAGCGACTGGCCATGGGCCGCCGCCAGTGCGGGTTTGTAATCAAACGAATCGATATGGCTAAGCCCTCCCATCAGACAGATATGAATCACTCGCTTGGCATGCGCAGGATGATGGGTGATCGGCTGGCCACCTCGCACCATGGGAGGAGCGGCTAGAAGATGCCCCAGCGCCGCTCCGGCAAGGCCATGGGAAGACCACTTGATCCATTCACGACGTGACAAGGGATGTTTAGCGGACATAAAGCAG
>JALRAZ010000234.1 GCA_023257935.1 Verrucomicrobiota bacterium | reverse complement strand
TGTCCTACCCTGTAAGCCCAGAAAAAACCGACCCAGAAAAACGACTGCCATGGACTGGCGGCGACACATGGCAAAGGGGACCTTGACTCAAATCATTGCCTCAATGACCGGAGATCAGACCCTTCATTCCTGAAGATCCATGGAGCGATTGGATCGTTCAGTTTGCCACTGCTTTAACGTTTCCAGATCCAACTGTGTTGCATCCTTGAAAAGAACTTTCTCAGGATCTCTGGGGCCTTTTCCATCAGAACTCATCTGACGCCATTTCCTGGTCACATCATCCCTAGACTGAGCCCAATCCTTAGGCGATCCTATGAAATCATGGGATAATTGCTCCATGCCTTCGTAGGAGCGCAGGCTCCTAGCGGCAATGTATCGGACCGCAGAGTAGGGGTCCTCAAGCAAGGTTGCCAACAAAGGAACCTGCCACCCCGTGCCCGAGGCCTGCTTGGCCGGCTCCCACCCATAATGCCACGCCGCCAAGGCCCTCAAGCCCGCATCACCCTTGATCAACCAATTAAGGGAAGCAGCCCTTTGCTCATGCTCGGGTTCAAGTAATGGAGTAGGCTGGTCGTACCACTGCTTTAAATAATCAGCACTCCAGGCAAGGGATCGATCCAGGTGACATAAGTTGCAGGCGTTGGGACGCCCAGTCAGCAAGTTGTTCTGAATGGAGGGAACGTCAATTTGATGACTACGGATTGCCTTGAGTAACCCGTATGTGGTGTGGGGCATATGACAGTTGTAGCATTCACTGCCCGAGGAAGTGGGCGCATGATGTGTGTGGGCCGTGAGGTCTTGTTGGATATCTTTATGACAGCTCAGGCACTCCTGGTTGGATTGATTGGCATGCGAGAGCTGATCCTCCCGCCAGGCTTGCATGGCTTCAGAATCGGGTTCGGGATGGTGCATTTGATGGCAGCTCAGGCATGAAAGATTCCCTTTTTGGTAACAGGGAGATTCCATCATGCCGGTAAATTCACGCCCACTGACTCGAACCATGCCATCAGACCAAAACCGATCATGCAGAAACTCTGGCTGCTCTTTGATCGCTTCCACAACCCAGGGTTGCTCATCCAGTCGGGTTGCGCGAACGGGTTTTTTGTTTTGATCAAGCAATCCACCCGGACGGTAGCGAAAACCGTTCCGATAATAATCCGCCATATTGGCAATCCAGTGGATTCCATGACACTGCCCGCAAACCATGGAAGCACGTTCATGATCCAGATCAGCCGGATTGACCATCGTAGGGTCTGTAGCCTCTGTGCCATGAAATCCATATCGACGCATGGGATTGCGATTGAGTTGGACATGCTTGGCTGCAGGACCATGGCAGGCCTCACAAGCGATTCCCAGTTCAGCCATCGAAGTCTGAGTCGCCACCGGTGACACAGGACGCACGATACCTTGGGTCACATGGCAATTGATGCAGTTGGCATTCCAGGACTGATCATAGTGGGATTTGAGGGGATCCCTCAAAAAAGTATCCTTGAAGGGGACCCACCGCTTGGCTTCGTTGAGGTAGCAAAGTGGAAAAATGCGCTGGGCATTTCCCTCGCCCGAGGGAATCCAGAACACCTGCATGTGATGGGATCCAGTCATCAATCCCAGCCGAAAACGCTGGGTCAGGGGAGGCCTATCACTTTGCCTGAGCACTTGTTCACGGGTGGTATAGAGCCAAGAAGGATCATCCATCGATGCCCATAGGGCATCGCCAACCCATTCCAACTCGATGGGCCTGCCGAGATATTCCAGGCTTTGTCTTTCGAATTTGGGCAAGACTGCTTCTGTCGACACAAATTGAGTCATGGTTCGGTGGAAGGAGGCCTCCCAGCTGGCATGCTGACTGGGATGACAGGATTGACAGGTATCGGAAGTCACATGTGCCGAACTGCCACCTTCGGTAGGTAACTGGCGATGAAACGTCGCTT
>JALRAZ010000197.1 GCA_023257935.1 Verrucomicrobiota bacterium | reverse complement strand
ACAGACATCCTCCTCCAGTGCTCTCTGGAAACAAGCCTTTGCCTCCTGCCAGCGAGCCTTGCCAAAGAGGAGTTTACCCAGATCATACCAAGTCCGCGCAAATTGTGGATCCATGGAAGTGGCCAAGCTTAATTGGTGGATGCTTTCATCTGGATCGCCTTGCAGGTGTTCTCTGGCTGAGCTGATTAACTGAGACCAAGCTTTAGCCTGTTCTGGTGTCCAGTCTGGGCGATGTTCAGATTTGAATGGAGGGCTGTCCTTGAGGTTGAAACAAGGATTGAGCAACAGCATGGGAACATGGCCAGCTTGGCACTGTCTGATCATGGTCTGAACATTGTCCCTGAAATGCGTTTCGACTTCAGAGGCCCATGCCTCGTTGCGATGGTATTGCTCAAGGCCTCGTTCAAAATCGAGCATAGCCTGGACTTTTGCTCCGAGTCTGGGGAGAGGTTTTCTTGTAGGCAGCGCGTGCTGAGTCAGAGCCGTAAACGCTTCAAATACCTTTGATCTGGATGACCACTCCATCCACGGGCCGACGTCATCATTGCCCATCCCCCGTGGATCATAACTGCGGTTTTCAAGGAATTCATTATGACCAGTGCACAGTATGATCAGGTCGGGTTGATGTCCCAGGCATTCTTTCAAGATGGGCACAAGGCGATAACTCGCGTAGGAAACCCCTCCCACGTTAATGATTTCAAAAGTTTTCCTGGGGTAGGCTTTTTCAAGCCAGATTTTCATCCAGGCAGGGAAGGCACTCAAATGGCCATAGGGGCGACCTTGCACGGTGGAGCCACCAAGGCAGAAGATGCGGAAGGTATCTTCTGATTTATGATACGAGAATCCAGTCGGCTCAAAAGCATAGCGATGACTTTTGGTAAGCTCATAGCGTCCTGTCTCGGTGTTATGATGCCACAGCGGTATGTGGGCTGAAAAACCTAACCACGGGTCGTGTTGGTAATGAAGGAAGCCCGGATGATGAAGATGAAGCAAGCCCTCTAATGCTATCCATGCTGCAAAGGGCATGCAGACAGCCATCATGCGAAATAGAAGCTGCCGACCTCGGCGAGGATCTGGGATTCTGGAAGCTCTGGCTCTCAGAGGTGAGGGGACTGTTAGCGATATTTATTCCAGACCTGAGGTACGGCCACCCATCTTCCGGGTGCCTTGGGTTTGGCATCCCAATCTGATTGGACCCATGCCTCCTCTTTAGCCAGCCGCTCGGCATGACCGTCGTAAAAGCCAAAATTGGCTCCGTCTTTGTGACGGTAAAGTGTTGGCCCTCCATTCCCAACATTTTTATATTCCTGAACACTTCCCAGCTGCCCAAGCTTGTCCCAGCCCGTCAGGTAATTGGCCCCCTTCCATTGAGACCACCAATCATGACCGTCGTGGAAAATCAATTTGTCCGAGGGTTGAACCACTGCTGAGAGTTTGTGTCCTGCATGATCCTTGCTCGCCAAGGCCCAACCTCGACCGTCTGAGGGATACCAATCTTCGAAATTATAACTGTAGCTGGTCAAGGTGCCTCGATTTTCCTCGTTGGCGGCATTCGGGTTATTGTTGAAGGCGTATTGGGAGGGATTGCGTATTTGCTTGTCTGCTGGGCAGCGATAATCAATGGGAGTCTGCACGATCGAGTTGGCATTCCGTGAATAGCCAATGATATCTCGAAAACTTTGATTGGCCATCCAGATTTGTGTGTTGCCACTGCTACGATTGAGGGCAATCAATGGGACGGCCTGATCATCGTGATCTGTGGCGTAGACCATGTTGGCAATAGAAAACTGGCGTAAGTTATTCAGGCACGCAGTGCCATGAGCGGCTGCCTTGGCTTTTGACAAGGCTGGCATGAGCATGCCGGCCAGGATGGCGATGATGGCAATGACCACCAGCAATTCGATGAGGGTGAAGCCCCGCTTGGCGCATGCAACACGGCGGGAACAGATCGGCTGGTAGCTTGGTATCCGCATCATGGGTAGAGGGATCTGTAATTACACTGCTTCAAAACAGCGTCCATGACCAATCTTTTCTCTGACTGTGGATCAGGTATGTCCAAGGATCAGCTTTTTCGATGTGCGGGACAAGGGATTCAAGCTTGCCCAAGCATGAGTAAGGCTCTCTTGACGCGTTTGCGTGAGGCGCCCAAGCGCTCCATCCATCCGACGCGATGTGTCGCATCAGCCTCCCGTGTGACTGACTCAAGGGACTCCCATTGCTGCGTATCAAAAAGTTCCAGCAGCGCCTGCTCCATGTGCACCGCAGGCAGGAGCAGGCGGGAGCGGATCGCTGCCAATGGATGCAAGTCAGGGATTCCCTCAAGCGCTTCCATGAAATCTGGGAGGAGAGCTGCCCTATCTTGAGTGTCCATACGACAAAAAAAGCGAGCAATCAGGCAAGCTGGATCGGTCCATGCCGCGTGTTCGAAGTCAAAAAAGCCATATTGCTTGTTAGGCCCGATGAGGGTGTTTTCCACACTGAGATCCCCTGGGGTAATCAGTGTCATGGCCTCAGGCAGTGTCTGAGCCGGATCCTGATTAGCCAGGTCGAATCCAGAAAGGGTCCCTTTCATCACCTCATGCCATGCAGGAACGAGGTCTTCCTCCCAGAAAGCCTTGAGAGGTTCAATGACTTCCAGAGTTTCGGGCAGGCCCGCTAGCAATGCCTGGTTGATTGAGGCCAACAAGGCGCTGACCGAGCGTTCGCGAACTGGTAGCGCTGGCAATGCCGCGGGCAGCTTGTGGCGGGAAAGATTGATGGTGGCGATGAACTGCCCCGTTGCGCGAACAAAATCGCTGCCAAGCTCCACGGGTTTGGGAGTGCGGCCCTGCCAGAAGGTGAAAATGCCCAAACGCTGTTCTCCATCCCACCCCCGAGCTTGGGCCACACCGCCAACTTGGCATGACTCCAGGTAATCGTAGAAGGCCACCTCCGATTCGAAAGGATCGATGGCACCGGGTTCTGAGTCGGCAGGCGGGTAGCCTTTGAGAACAAACTCCTGGCCCCGATGACGACATTTGAAGGTGCGTTGGTCCCGACTCCCAGGTAGGGGGGAGATGACACAATCCTCCCCCACACCGAGGGCTACCAGCAGGGCTGCTGCCCTGGCTCGCATGGTTTCTGGGCTCATGGTCCGTGCCCTTAAGCAGAATAAGGCTGTCCTATATCAGGGGGCGACGATGCGGTAAAACTCAGCAGCCTGGCTGGCGGAGACAGTGTGCGAATTGCCTGTGGTCGGGACGGATACCCAAGGGCCCAGAGGCGAGGCACTTTTTTGCAACAGCCCCTCACCCGAACCACCACCGGCTGGAACAGGCCAACTAAGGGTGATCTGATCTCCTGCACTCAGGATACTCAATTCAACCTGAACGGGTTCGGTTTGGATCGATGCCGGGACGAACATGAGATAATTCAGATCCACATTGCCATCGGTCTCAAGGGCCGAGATTCTCAGCGTCTGCTTCCCTCCCCATTCGAGCACCAGGTCTTTGCCCTGAGCATCCTTGAGTGGGAAGAATCGGTATGAGCCGCCGGTCGAACCCACAACGAATGTGCCGAGTTCGCTGACCGTTTGATTGGCTTGGGTAGGATTGGATACTGAACCAAGGGAAAGGGTCTGGTCTGCTCTCCCGCGAGCCCGCAACAACACTTGATAGGTTCCGACAGGAAGGTCACGTGTGTAGTTGAACCACTCCCCGCTCTGGACTCGCTCCAAGTCGTAATCAAGGATACCTTCACCCGCATCCAAATGTTTCTGACGCAGGGTGTCACCGCTGGCCCAAGTGTCGACGAGTTCATCTCGGAAGGCCGACGGCCCGAAGCGATAGCCATTGTCAAGAAAGGCCAGGTAATCAGCATCCTCATCAGTTGGGCGATCATCGTCGATGCTGTCCATGGCATCGATTCCCTGAGTGGATACCCGATCAAAGTAGCAGTTGGCTTCGCTGCCGCCAGGGGTGTTGCAGGGGACTGGCTGGTCGAAAAATGCACCGCCATCGAAGTTATAGTCTTCTGCTTCGATAGCGTAGTTATCCAGAGAAATCGTATCGAAAGTAAAATCAAAAGCATAGGTGCGACCCTGACTGTCTGTAGCGCCTATGCGGCCGGTGTAAACCCGATTCTTTTCCAGGCCGCTGTAGGTGCCAGTCCATTGACTGGGTGAGCCACTTAGCTTGGCAGCGGCGATGACAGGCTTGCCATTGAGCTCCAGAAAGACATCTGCCTGATCCACGGTCGCATCGCCCTGCGGGGTGATCGAGAATTCAATGGGGGTGTCTTCCCCGAGCAATTCTGCGCCTTCGATATCGTTGGTGATTTCCACCGCAGGTGGGCCATCGACATCTTTGCCCGAAGCCAGCTGCTGGATTTCATCATAACTCAAAGCCCGGCTGTAGATGCGCACTTCATCCACTCGACCCTCCATGAGGCGAGCGGCACTGATGTTGGGAAAATATCCCCCGCCAATGGTCACGGGAACTGCGCCAAGATCGGGGTCCACAAGGGTTTCAACTGGGTTGCCAACCCCTCCGTTCTTGTTCTCCAGCACTCCGTCGACGTAGTGGTCTACATCCCCGATGGCCGCCATGATCCCATCATCGTTGGCATCGATTTCCGGGTCGAAGACTGAAATGAAGTGATGCCACTGGCCGTCATTGACCGAGATGCTGTTGCCAAAATTATTGCCGCCCTGGTTCTCAGTACGCAGGAACTGCTGGACATTGCCCTCAGCGTCGGTGCCACCATTGAATTTGAAATGCCAGCGCTGTCGCCCAGCATGAACGCCCCATCCCATAATGGCTCCCACAGCACTGGAGTTGGATGCCTGCCATTGGGTCTTGACCCACATCGAAATGGTTCGTGCTCCCGCATCGCCAATACCGTAATATTCAAAGGGCGAATGCAGCATGTAATTCATATCAAACTTCACCGAGCCCCCGAATTTACCTCCCGACCAGTCGATGACTGCTCCCGGGAAGATGTTTGCCTCCGGTACGGCCTCGCGATCATTGCCCGATGCGTCATTGGCCATGTTCCCCGTACCTTCATCGAAGTTCCAGTAAACCTCCAGACCCTCCCGTAGGGATTGTGCTTGAGTGGAAGAAGAGGCAATCAATAGCCCCCCAGTGGTCAGGCTCAAGGCCAACCAAAATGGATAAATACCTTTCATAAGCAGTTTTGGGATGAAAATGGGTTAATCCGAAAGTTTTGCCCTATCAAGTTCAAATTGGTCTGCCTGGGGTATTCAATGATGGCTTGTGATCAGTCTTACTCACGGTATATTCTTGATCTCAACCAGTTACCGAAAATGAACCGTCGATCTTTTATTCAGTCAGCCACTCTCACTGCCGCCTCGGCAGGCATGCTTGCCAACCCTCAGTTGCTTGGGGATCACCACCAAAACGGTCACGCCCCTAAGTTGTTGGAATGGCGGCAGTGGAAGGTGGACAGCGCAGCGAAGCGTTCCCTGATTGATAGGCAATTACAACAAGCTGCCTTGCCTGCGCTCAATCGCGCAGGCATCCAGCCGATAGGGGTGTTTTATCCACAGGACCAAGACGACCATTCCATCTATGCGTTGGTTCCCTTTCCTTCCTTCGAGTCGTATTACAACATGCGGCGCCTACTCGAGGAGGATGAGGCATTCATGCAGGCTAGTCAGGAATACCTTGGGACCCCCAAGAATGACCCCGCTTATTCCCGCATTGAAACCACCCTTATGCGTCCCTTTGATGGC
Organism: Verrucomicrobiota bacterium; assembly: GCA_023257935.1. Classification (GTDB taxonomy): domain Bacteria; phylum Verrucomicrobiota; class Verrucomicrobiia; order Limisphaerales; family AAA164-E04; genus UBA7971. The sequence continues at coordinate 7,731 of JALRAZ010000197.1, read as the reverse complement.
TACCCAGATGTCAAGATACCCAGAAAGGGTGAGCGAATTTTTGAGTTACGCGTTTACGAGAGTCACAACGAAGCCAAGGCCGCGCTCAAGGTTGAGATGTTCAACTCCGGGGAGTTCGATATTTTCGAAAAAGTAGGTCTGGATAGCGTCTTCTGTGGCGAAGCGCTCTCGGGGCCAAACTTGCCCAACCTGACTTACTTGGTGGCCTACAAGGACATGGAGGAGCGGAAGGCTGCCTGGGGACGGTTTTCCAGTCATCCCGACTGGGATAAGCTCAAGGTTGTTGAGCGATACAAGGACACGGTTTCAAAGATTCATCAGACCTTCTTGAACCCTGCTCCCTACTCTCAAATTTAAGTTTTGGCTCAGGCTGGGAGCCCTCCCACAGAGAACCTTTACCGTGATCTGCCTCCGTTGTGGTTGATCTGCTTTGGACTGATTAGAAGCCAGAACCTGTCTAAGAGCAGGTTTATGACTCAATGCGTATTTGGCGGGGCCACTGGGCGTAGGCTTCCCAGTAAGTCTTCTTCAAGGCGATTTCATCGTCTTCAGCCGAAGGCTGTATGCGACCTTTTTGATCAATCGCTCTGGAGATCAGGGTGTGGTCCCCTGGTCCAACCTCGCCAAGATCCATCCAGAAAAACCGCCAGCAGTAAGGGCTGGTCTGGCTGCTTTCATCCCACCTTGCTTGCTGCCATGCCCCATCATTGAGTTGCACCTCCACCCGCTCTATGGGGGTGCCATCTCCCCAAGCTGCTCCGTAAGCCCTGAGAGCTACCTTGCCTTGGCCAAGCGGCCTCTGAGTCACTCTGGCAATGATGGATTTGAGGTTCATGCGGCCAACTGAGGTTTCCTCGTGGATGATTTCACCATCCTGCTCGCGAGCTCGGACTGTGACATAGTCTCTGGCCATGTAGCGCCCCATGTAGCGGCGATCTCTTAATTCGATACGGGTCAACCACTTGACGTTAGCTACCCCATAATAACCGGGCACAATGAGCCTCAGAGGAGCACCATTGCGATGTTCCATCGGGGCGCCATTACGCTCATAGGCCAACAAAAGAGGCAATGCCATCGCTTCCTTGAGCGTCATGCTTCTGCCAAAAGGGACCTCAATTTTGAGTTCCCGGTTGGTTCCTGGTCTGAGCACTTCTTCTTTGGTGTCGGCACCGTAGAAAACCACCTCGGTGGCCTCGGAGCTTGGCTGGCACTGTTGGAGCAGGGGAGCCAGGGGGGTGCCTCCCCAACGGCTATTGTAAACGGCATCCATGAATCCCTTGCTGGATCCATTGCCTGAACACTCCAGAGTCATGAGCTGTTCCTTTTTGGGCATGGAACGGATTTGATCCATGCCTAGCACGGCGGGTTTGTTGACCAGGCCGTCAAGGGTCAATCTGAAGGCATCCAAGTCGATTTCTGGCATGCCATAGTGTTGCACGTTGAAGACCTGATCCTGTGGTGTGATCCAGTCGGTGAGCATTTCCCAATCCAGACGATTGGGTCGGGTCCTTGGCATGTCCAGAAATGGAACCAGCGTCTCTTGGCTCGACTGGTTTTCAAAGGCTGCCCAGGTCGGCATTGAGAGGGTCAGCGCCGCGTACTGGAGGCTGCGACCAATGGCTGCTCGCCGATCCATGAAAGGGATGGGCTTAGAATCGATAGTTCTCTGGTTGGGTGTCATGATCAGATCAGGATGATGCAAGGCTACTTGGGACTGGGCCTTATCTTATAGATCATCTGAGCCCTGAGCTTCAACAGCCTTCTGGGAGTTTTCAGTACCCTTCAGATGTGCTGGCGAAAGTTCAATGAGCCAGTCGCTATGACTCCCGGCAAACCTCCGGACAGGTGTTTCCAGATAAAGTTTTCCAGCGGGGTGGGCTATTCGCAGATGGTAGTCGCCGGGTTGAACCCCATCGAATTGGAAGATGCCTTCACGTTGAGTGAGCTGATAATACGGATGATCAAACACAAACACCCAAGCTTTCATCGCTCCGTGAAAAATGCACGTGATTTCAAGGGGATCTTTGGTCCCGTTGACTGCTCCCGGCGTGAAAAGGTATTCCTGACCTTTTGCCAGGTTATGGTTGAGCGGCGGTTGAGCCTCAAGACACATGACATTGTGAAGGGCTGATTCGCTATTCATGAAGCGGACTTGATCTCCCTTGCGAAGGACTAGGATTTCGGGGACAAACAGATGGTCCTGCTGGTCCATCAGGTGAATAGTTGGTTCGGGGCGCAAGGGTTGCTCTCCATGAGCCCTTTTTCCGGCAGGGATAAGCTCAACGACTGCCTCGCTCAAGTGGCGACCTGGCCCGTGAACAAAATACCGCTGCAGCCGCCATGGATGCTTAGGATCCGATTGGTAGGTGAGTTTGCCCCTAAGGACACTGCCATTTTCCTGGGCTTGTGAGGGCGGCAAGTCGACACCCTCGGCCCCCATGAGGCAGCCAATTAGTGGGACCATCCACATGAGGATCAGGTGCGTTGCCGAGCAGATCGTATCAGGCTTGTGCATGAATGAATCAAGGATGTCGATTCACATTGATCGTCTCGACTTGTTAAGGCAAGTGCGAAGCGTTGAGCCTGGCTTACGACAAAAAAAGGGCACCCTGCCCGATGTAGGGAAGGTGCCCTGCTTGCTGCCGAGATGCGATTGAGCTTTTTCTAGACGGCCTGCTCCCCTCGCTCGGAGGTGCGAATGCGGACAGCTTCTTCAATATGAGAAACAAACACCTTCCCATCGCCAATTTTCCCTGTCTTGGCTGATTCAATGATGGTATCGACCGCTGACTCTGCCTGTTCATCCGCTACCACAATTTCCAGTTTGATCTTGGGTAGGAAATCCACCGTGTATTCGCTCCCTCGATAGATTTCAGTGTGGCCCTTCTGTCGACCAAAGCCCTTTACTTCGGTGACTGTCATGCCTTCGATACCAATCTCCCTCAGGGCATCCTTCACATCCTCTAGTTTGAAGGGTTTTACAATGGCTTCTATTTTCTTCATGGTTCGTGACTTTCCTTGGCTCGTGTGGCTCCATCAAGAGTGATCACCCGATTATCTTGATGCCAGCACTTTCTTTGATTCGATGATTATAAGGCTCGGTATTGTCACGAGCCTGTCATGTTTAAGAGTTGTAACCGCTTTCCCCATGAGAACTTTGGTCCAGGCCCATGGTTTCCTCCTCGACACTCACGCGTAGGCCACCCGCCAATTTGTCGATGACAAACAGGGCGACCCACGAGACCACACCACTCCAGACAATGGTAACCAGCACACTTTTGATCTGCACCATGATTTGAGCCCCCACTGTGTCCAGTGCCGTTCCGGCTCCTCCCATGAAATCGGCTGCACAAAGACCTGTCAGGACTGCACCAACAATCCCACCCACCCCATGCACACCAAAAACGTCCAAGCTATCGTCATAGCCTAATTTGTGTTTCAAACTTGTAGCTGACCAGAAACAGACCACGCTGGAAGCAAAACCGATCAGGATGGCCCCCATTGGTCCGGCCGATCCGGAGGCTGGGGTAATGGCTACAAGGCCAGCGACGGCTCCGGTAGCAATGCCGACGGCGGTGGGTTTACCATTTTTCATCCACTCAATCAGCATCCAGGTCAGGGCAGCCATGGCTGTGGCGACTTGGGTCACAAGCATGGCCATCCCAGCAGTGCCATCAGCCGCCAATTCGCTGCCGGCATTGAATCCAAACCAGCCCACCCAAAGCATCGAAGCCCCAATGACCGTCATGGGAACATTGTGAGGCTGGAGCGCCGAGCTGCCATACCCCTTTCTTTTGCCTACCATGATGCAGGCGACCAGGCCGGCTATACCTGCGTTGATATGCACAACCGTGCCCCCCGCAAAATCCATCACTTCCCAATCCCAAAATAAAGCCCCGTCACCAGACCAGGCCATGTGGCAGATGGGGAGGTAGGAGAGCAAAGCCCAGGCAATACTGAAGAGCATCATCGCACCGAATTTCATACGCTCAGCAAACGCTCCCACCATCAGCGCAGGGGTGATGATGATGAAGGTCATCTGAAAAGTTATGAACACTGTTTCCGGGATACTTCCTGACACTGAGTCGGCAGTGACGCCTTTCAGGAATATTTTACTCAGATCGCCAATCGCCCAGTTCATGCCGCCTTCGGTGCCAAAAGCTAGGCTGTAACCACAGACCACCCAAAGGATGCTCATGACCGCTGCCATGGCAAAACACTGCACGAGCACGGAGAGGATGTTTTTTGTGCGCACTAGGCCTCCGTAAAATAGGGCCAAGCCAGGCAAGGTCATGAACAGCACCAGCACCGTGGCTGTGATCATCCAGGCCGTATCCCCTGCATTGATTTCAGCAGGGGCCTCTTCGGCTACGGCAGCCACTTCGGCAACTGCCTCCGGGGCTGCACTTTCTTCTGCCCCTTGGGCAAGGAATGGACCGGATCCCAGCAGTAGGACCGCGAGCAATAATAGGTAGAATCGTTTCATGGGTTTGATTGTGTTTGAGGCCTTGAATGTCCAAGACCGAGTTGGGTAGCAGCTCCAGAGCATTGGTGATGCCAGCCTCTCTTTTATTTGGTTTAATTAATGTAAATAACTGAAGCAGAGTTTTTTAATGAATTCTTGGGCAGCTTTTCTGTTGCCGCTGTTTGAAAAAAACCTCCAGCAGAGAATTAATTTGCTCAGACTGTTGTTTTTTGATCAGACCAGAGTGTTCAATTTTCTACACCTGGAGAGCCTGGCCAGTGATGAACCAAGGACTGCCCCGACATGCCGCATTGATTCGAGTCCTGCTTGCAGCTAAGATGCTCAGCATGAATCTAAAGGTGGGAATCATAACCATTTCAGACCGAGCCTCCCAGGGGCTTTACGATGATTTGGGTGGGCCAGCTCTCAAGGAGGCGGCTCAGGGATATGGTTGGGAAGTGGTTGCAGACGCCTTGGTCGCAGATGAGAAAAGGGACATTCAAAGAGCTGTGATCGAACAGCTGCGTCGAGGCGCTGAATTGGTACTCACCACCGGAGGTACGGGTGTCGCCCTTCGCGACATCACTCCAGAGGCCGTCAGGGAAATTGCCTCCCGCGAATTACCGGGATTTGGGGAAATCATGCGAATGGAGTCCATGAAGATTACCCCTAATGCCATCCTTTCTCGAAGCCTGGCTGCGGTGGTGGAAAAAGCTCTGGTGATATGCTTGCCAGGCAAACCCAAAGGAGCCGTTGAATGTCTGGGCTTTGTGGTTGGGGCCATCCCTCACTGCGTGAAAGTGATTCAGGAAATCCCTACCAGTTGTTGAGCTGCCTCGCTCCATGGCTCGGGAAAGTGACCTGTCTGTCGGTCTGACGGCCTGCGACCATTGACTGACCTCTTTATCTTTACCCCAGGAATTTGCAATCACCCCATGTAGGGTTATGCTCCTTTGCTTGGGTCGCAGTCGTTGCTTCAGAAAATAAAAGCGCTCAACCCGATTGAACCGTTTCTAACAAACATGACATTTTCCCCTTCGCTAGATATGAGCCGAGTCTCTGACACCATGCATGAGCTCAAGCAGCAGTTGATGCGCCATCAACTCTATCAGCGAATCGATAGCATGGAGGCGTTAAGATGCTTCATGGAGTCCCATGTTTTCGCCGTGTGGGATTTCATGAGTCTGGTTCATGCCATGAAGCGCCATCTCTCCCCCCAGCAAAAGCTCTGGACTCCCGGGCCATGCCCGGCCAATTTGCGGACGGTCTACGAAATCCTGCGAGATGAGGAAACCGATTGTTGGCCTCATCCCTCCGATGGCACCATCCACACGACCAGTCATTTTGAAATGTATCGTATGGCCATGAATGAGGTTGGGGCTAGTACCCAAGCCATTGACGAGCTGGTGTGCCATGCGGCAGCCTCAACTGCGATACCCGAGGATGTGGCACAATGGATGACACTTCCCGATGACTTGCGCAGTTTTTTGAATTTGCACCTGCGCCTGGTTCGTGAAGATCACTTCCCTGCCATCAGCGCAGCGTTTTACTACGGTCGTGAGGCCATCCTTCCAGACCTTTTCGAGCAGGTGCTTGCCCAACCCTGGTTTCAGCAATCTCATGCTCCCTTGTTTGTGACCTACTGCCAGCGCCATATTGAGCTGGACGGTGACTCGCACGGGGATCTGGCTCGCCAGATTTTTCAATGGGCCACTGAAAACGACGCTCAGAAGGAAGCCATGGGGATGGAGGCAGCCGTTCAAACGCTCCAGGCTAGGCTGGCAATGTTAGACGGGGTTCTGAGGCGAATGGACTCGCATTCATGAGCCTGAAAAAAGGGTTCCTTCACCACTCAAATATTTGCCGGGGTCGGGTGGATCCAATCTCCCCTGTAAGCTCTTGCCAGCCGCGAGTTGGCCTCATCATCTCCGATGACCTGTTGGGTTTGAGCGTCCCACCGCAATTCCCTTCCCAGTTCCATGGATAGATTGGCTAAGATGCAGGCTGCTGAAGAAATGTGACCTTCTTCAATGTCGGCCACAGGGCGTCTTCCCTCGGCGCGGGCCTGGATGAAATCCAGGAGCTGCGCACGATTGCCTGGTGCTGCGAAAATCTCGGTTTCCTTGTGGGCAAGATCCTCAGGATAAGCCTCTCGCTCTTCCACGCAGTCTCGGCGAATCACCTCACCCCCATCTTTGGGTATGTAGTCGTAGCGCCACACACTGAGCTTCAGCGTTCCCCGCTCGCCATAAATTGTCGCTCCCCAAGGGTAATCTTTATCAGGGCTGGCCCCCCAGTTTTTCTGTGTCCACACCACTTGTAAATCATCGTAATCAAACAAAGTGTTTTGGGTGTCATGCACATTAACGTTGGTATCCTGAGGGCGCATGTAACTGCCTCCGGTCGACGCAATGCGTTTGGGCCAGCCTAGTCCCATGAAATAACGTATGAGGTCAAAGAAATGCACGCATAGGTCGCCAGTCTGCCCATTACTGAATTCCCTTCGGTGGCGCCAGCTGCGTGGATGTAGGTCGGGATGGTAATTGACCCAGCTAGCGGGACCTACGTATTGCTCCCAGTCCAGGTGGGCAGGGGGTGCTTCGGCGGGTTTGAAACCACGATGACTGCCATAATAGCTATGGATGTCGATGTAACCGATCTTACCCATGACCCCAGAAAGTAGGTAGCGGTCTCGTGCCTCGAGCAGGTGAGGTGTGCTGCGCCTCTCCAGGCCTACCTGCACGGTTCTCCCATACTTACGTGCTGCGGCGACCATGGCCTGGCCTTCCACCACGTCGTAGCTGATGGGTTTTTGGACATACACATCGGCTCCTGCCTTGCATGCCTCGACCACCGGTAGGCAGTGCCAGTGGTCTGGGGTGCCGACCAATACCACCTCAGGGGCCTGGTCCTTGAGTAGCTGGCGGTAGTCGCCATAAATAGGAGGCTTCTTCTTGGATGCCTGGCGACTGGCTACCAGGGTGGCAGCCTGAGCCGCCAGCTTTTGGTCGACATCACACAGGCCTACCACTTCGACTGGTGCAACCTGGATCAAATGAAACAAATCGGTCTTGCCATACCATCCGGTACCGATCAGTGCCGTACGAATAGGGCGATCGATATCCTGAGCAAAAAGACGTGTGCCTGCCGCGGCTAGCCCGATGGCAGCGCTGCCACTTTGTTTGAGAAATGTTCGACGGTGCATGGTTTTTCAAGATGCTTTGTTTGACGGCGGTGACTGCCAAAACGATAGGCCGGGTATCAAG
>JALRAZ010000168.1 GCA_023257935.1 Verrucomicrobiota bacterium | reverse complement strand
CCGGTGACCAGATCCTGCCCTCCCTCGAGAAAACAATCGGCATAAATGGGTATCTCGCCGATGCCGACCGCGCCTAGACTACCTGGATGGGCTCCCAGCCACTGGTGGATCTCAGCGCTTTCGGCAGGTCTGAACTGGGTTGTTCCAAGGAGCCCGGCAACCTTGGACTCGTTGAGTTGATCATTCCCCAGGAGTAGCAGAATGACTGGCTTGTCTTCGACCACATACACCAAGGTTTTGATTTGTCGTGTCGCCTCCACGCTGTAGGGAGCACGGGTGAGGTCCTCGATGGTCCTCACTCCTGGGGTTTCAAAGGGTTCAGCCGGTGGGCATTGGTCAAGGGGTAGGGAGGGCATGGACGCCAATGGGCTCTTCAGGGCACTGGTGGCCTTTTCAACATTGGCCGCGTATTCTCCCGTCTCCACGTAGACCACATCGTTCTCGCCGACTTCAGCTGGAACCATGAATTCATGTGAAAACTTGCCGCCGATAACCCCCGTATCGGCCTCCACCGGTAGGGCCTTGAGTCCACAACGATCAAAAATCCTGACGTAGGCATCAAACATACCCTGATAGCTTGTCTGCGCTGCTTCGTCACTGGTGTCGAAACTATAGGCATCCTTCATGATGAATTCCCTGGCTCGCATGAGACCAAAGCGAGGCCGGATTTCATCTCGGAATTTGGTTTGAATCTGGTAGTAATTTTTGGGCAGTTGTCTGTAGGAACTGATCTCGCCAGCTGCCAGGGTGGTGACCACTTCTTCATGTGTGGGGCCCAAGACCCACTCGCGATTGGCTCGATCCTTTGCCTTGAACAACACATCGCTTGCCGTTTCGTAGCGGCCACTTTCTTTCCAGATTTCTGGAGGCTGCAGGGCTGGCATGAGGATTTCAAGGGCACCGGCCCGGTTCATTTCCTCTCGAATAATCTGACTGATTTTTTGCAGGGCCCGCAGACCCATGGGAAGAAAGGTATAAAGGCCCCCGGCTAGTTTGCGGATGAGACCCGCTCGCAGCAGGAGTTTGTGCGAGGCAATCTCTGCCTCTGCAGGGGTTTCCTTCAAGGTTGGTACGAATGTCTGGGACCAGCGCATATTGGTGGCAAAGCTAATACGGAGCCCACCGGAGGAACAAGGGGCAAATGGTGATTATTTCACCGAATTAACCAAAGGCGCCATCCCCTGAATGCGGACCTCAAGCTTGTCACCAGACTGAATGGGGCCAACGCCACTCGGGGTTCCGGTGAGGATGACATCTCCAGGGAGTAGGGTGATGTTGGTGGAGATGAAACTGACCAGCTCGAAGCAATTGAAGATGAGCTGCCCGGTCAGCGAGTTCTGTCTCAGTTGACCGTTCTGAAATAGCTGGATGGTCAGTTTGTGGGGGTCGATCTTGGTTTCGACATATGGCCCTAATGGGGTGAAGGTATCAAAAGATTTGGCCCGTGCCCACTGACTCTCTGAATGCTGGATCGTGCGATCACTGATATCCTGCGCCGCCGTGTAACCAAAGATATAGCGTGCCGCCGCATTGGGGGTGACATTCCTTACCCGTCGTCCAATGACAATCGCCAGTTCGGCTTCGTAGTCCACTCGGTGATTCTCGAAAGGAATTTCCACCTTGCCACCATCTGGAATCAGTGATGTCGGCGCCTTCAGCCAGAATAAGGGAGTCTTGGGTAAGGGTTTGCCTGATTCCTGAGCGTGATCGGCGTAGTTCAGCCCGACTGCGATGACCTTTGACGGGGCCACTGGCGTCAGAGTCTTGATGCCCTTAGGGCTGGTGGCGCGCTTTTGGAAGGAGGGCGATCCAAAAACATCACCCTTGAGTTTGAAAAGCTCTCCATCCACAACCTTCGCATAGAAGATGTCGTCGCCTTTCTGGAATCTTCCAATGGCTGCCATGAGATTGTTTACACTCTAAGTGAGCCCTCTACTGCCGACAAGTTGAATTTCCTTGTTCCAGGGGCGCTTTGATGGGTAAGCAGCCTGATTTGGAGTGGGTTCCCTCATTCCAGAGAGAGCTTTGCTTGGCCGACACTCAACACCCCATCCTCCAGCACCTTGACCCGGAGACCTCCATGGCCTTGCAGAGCTTTTTCAGCTCCTGGACCCCACGCCTGATTCATCCAATAACAGGGTCGGCATTCCTCAGTCCCTTGCATCAAGATCCCTTGTAGGCGGAACCGTTTCCCAATCAAGCTGTTCAGATCCATGCCCATGGTGAGGATGTTACGCCGAAAAACCCAGGGCTCAGCTGTTTTTGAGGGGATTTCCTTTCGAAGGCGTTCGAACACCTCAGTGGCAAAAAATGTCAATTGACCTTTGTAGTTGGCCTTGAAATCAAAAAAACGGTCTCCCATCAGTCCCTTGCCTGCCAGGCATTCGGCCGTATTGACGGCGATCATGGGGTGCTGGCTGGGCGTCTCACCATGATGCCCGAAATAATTGTGTGCACGGGCCACATAGATGGCCTTGATCACCCCATGTTGGGTGGGTTCAGCATCGGTCGACATGTCTCTGCTACCAATATTCAGGTTTAGGGTGGAGGGTGGCCTCGAGGATTTCATGAATTTCCCGCTTCAAGGATAAAGTGAGGTGATTCAGCTTTTGGCGTCGAGTTTGACCGGTGAGGACCTCCCAAAGCGCCTTTAAGGTGGCATCGTAGACTGGATCTGGCAAGGACTTGAAGGCTTGGCTGTGGATGAGGTAACTGCAGGGATAGCGCATCATCCGGGTATGCAGGTCCAGCTGACGCAACGAGCGGCCCTGAGGATCTTGAACTCCCTGAGTTTCGAACCATTGGGAGAAGCCGCTCGAACCTTTGATGGGGCGCGTGATAGGGGCTTCATTGGCAAAGAGTAGAGCATCAACCAAGCTGTCAACCTTGTGACGCAGGTATCGGATATGGCCATAGGTTTGCATGGCTACTCTCCCCTCATGGTGCAAGCGAGCGATAAAATTGTGCAGGTGGGTCTGATGATCGAGGATCATGAGGGCCACGATGTCACTGCGTTCCCCGGGGTAGTCAGCCAAAGATATTCTAGGTTCAAGTGTTTCCATCAAGTGGGGATTGGATGAGTCCCCAAACTGGTTGCCCCGATGATCAGGCGGCCCTGCCATCCCTGTGACAAAATAGCCTCCCCAGCGTTGGCTAAAGGGCGTTCGGTGGGTGATCAGGCCTCCGTCGCTGCTCAGGTCCAATTGCCCTCTGGCATCGGTTCGAAAGGAGCGGACCAAGTGACCAGGCACCCCCATGGTTTTGCTGGAAGCGTGGCATTCCAGGCACTGTTGAGGTGATTTCATGATGGGTTCACCTGACTCCGAGGCCTCCAAGGTATAGAACACACCACCCATGATCGGGTCAGCGACCGATAGCTCGATCACTTTGGATCCCGGAACATATCCCAGGTAGATGTCGTCATTAAATAATATGGCTCGAGGTCGGTTTGGGCTGATGCGTTCGCGCTGTAGGGAAGTTTTCGAACCCACCAGAATCTGCGAGCTGGCTGGAATGCCAAGGTGTTGCATCAGGGCGGGTAGATACCCTCCCTTGTCCTTGTCGTAGCTGAGTTGGATGGCGCCTCGATCCAACCCTGATTGCAACCTGGCCAAAGGGTTGGAAGCCTTCAATTCGAGGTAATTGATGCCGTCAGCTCCAAGGGGAAGAAGGTGGGTTGAACCCTGGAAATCCTCGCTAGCCAGATGCCAAGGATTCAGCAGCCAGATCAACAGGTAGCTCAAATACATAATCTGAAACCAACGCATTTGGGGCTTAGCTCTGAAGTATTTCCCTGATGACATGCCCATGAACATTGGTCAGCCTGCGCTCCAAACCGTTGTGGTAATAGGTCAGTTGCTCATGATCCAGGCCCATCAGGTGCAGGAGGGTGGCGTTGAAGTCGTACAGGCTCGTTGGATGTTCTTCGGCTTTGAACCCGAAAGCATCGCTGCGACCGTAACTGTATCCTTTTCGGACGCCTGCCCCTGCCAGAAAACAGGTGAAGGCGTTTGGGTTGTGGTCACGCCCGGTTCCATTTCCCTGAAGAAAGGGCATGCGTCCAAATTCCGTGCACCATACGACCAGCGTGTCTTCAAGGAGTCCGCGCTGCTTGAGGTCACGAATCAGGGCAGCTGTAGGCTGGTCCATGATTTCTGCTTGCATGGCGTGGGTTTTTTGAATGTTGGCGTGGGAATCCCAGTTGGTGATCCCGTTGCCTCCGGAAGGATCACTCCCGTTAAAGAGTTGAACCACACGCACTCCTTTTTCTAGCAGGCGCCTGGCGAGGATGCAGTTTCGGGCGTAGTCCCGTTTGAGATCACTTCCTTGATCGGTTCCGTAAGCGCGGTGAACATGCGTGGGCTCACTTTCCAGGCCCATCACTTCTGGTATCGAAGTTTGCATGCGACCGGCAAGCTCATAACTAGCGATGCGCGCAGCTAGGTCGTGATCACTAGGATAGTTTTTTTGGTAGCCTTCATTCAAGTGCGCCAGCAATTGGCGAGTCAGGCGGTCGTCTTGTTCGGTGTAGCCTGATGGTCGCCTAAGATTCGCTGGCGGGCGCCTGGCGCTGAAGTCAGTTCCTTGAAACGCCGCAGGTAAAAAACCATTGCCAAAGTTGTTTTTCCCTGACCGCGCCAATCCCCGAGGGTCGTTGATGGCGACAAATGCGGGCAGTTGATCATTTTCCGACCCCAAGGCATAGGTCATCCAGGCTCCCGCCGAGGGGAATCCTTCCATGGTCATGCCTGTGTGAAGGAAATTTTCACCTTGAGGGTGAGCACTGGTGGTGGTCTGCAGTGACTGGATAAAACAGCATTCATCTGCCAGTTCTCCAAGATGGGGGAGGAGTTCCGAGATCATTTTCCCGCTCTGACCGCGTGGTTTGAAGTCCCAGAAGGGTTTGGCTATGTTTCCGCTGGGTCCTTCAAAGGTGACTAAAGGAAGGCCTGGTGGTTTTTCTCCGTGGTGTTTGATGAGGTCGGGCTTGTAGTCGAAGGTGTCGACATGACTCACTGCGCCGGGGCAGAAAATGATCAATACGCGGCGGGCAGGCACCGGATGATGAGATTCGCGGGGAGCGTAGGGGCCTTCGCTTTTTTGAGCCGTGCTGGAAGCCAGACAACCTTCCCTGGAAAGCAGTTCGGTCAGGCCCAGGGCCCCCAAGGCTCCGCTGCTCTGGAATAAAAATCCTCTGCGATCCAAAAGACGGCGACCAGAAGGTGTGAGGGATGAAAAAGATTCCATGATCCAAGGGTTTAGGGGCTTGGTTGCAGATAACCCGCAAGCTCTTGCTGGAGCCTTCGAACGGTATCGGGCATCTCATGCGCTAGGTTAAGACTTTCCTGAGGATCCCTCCCATGATCATAAAGCTCTGTGAAAAGACCCGGTGCCAGAGGGTTACGAGTATCCCGCCAAGATACAAATCGATAACGATCCGTGCGCAGGCTGAAGCCCATGAGGTGTTGCTCAAACAAGCTTCGATCCCATCGCTCCTTCATCTGTGCCACGATCCCTTTTTCCACTTCTTCGATCAAAGGGCCAAAAAACGTGGCTCGCATGCCTTCGGAAAGAGGGTTGGCTGCCCATTCGCGAAGCGCTGGATTGGGATACTGGCTCAGGGCAGAGGTTTTCCAAGATTGATGAGGGTTCTTGAGCAAGGGAACAAAGCTGCGTCCTTGACAATGGGTTGGGGTGGGTAGGCCCGCTAGCTCGCAGAGGCTGGGATAAAGATCGATGAGTTCCACCAAAGCTTGAGTGGTTTGCCCGCTCATAGGTATGTCAGGTGCCCAGACCAGCAAGGGGACCCGTGTGGCGATTTCATAGTTGGTTGCTTTCCCCCAGATACCCATGTCCCCCAGATGCCAACCAT
>JALRAZ010000045.1 GCA_023257935.1 Verrucomicrobiota bacterium | reverse complement strand
AAGGGTCGGACTCAGAGGATTGATGCCCCCCACAGCCTGAATCCAGGAAACAATCAGCAGGGCGGACCATCTCGGTCCGCCCTTTGCTTGATTACCCAAGCATGATACCCACCTAAGCCACCTAAGGCCCCCCTGTCTTGCCTTCACTCTCAACCCAATGTTAAATGAACAGCGTGACTCAGCAACAAACCATCAGTGAAGCCGTCGAGATGCAAGGCCTGGGGCTGCACAGCGGTAACAAGGTTACTGTGCGATTGCTTCCTGCGCCTCCGAATCACGGGATACGATTTCGAAGGGTTGATCTGGATGGTCAGCCCGAACTGGATGCAAAAATTGATCTGGTCAGCGATACCACCCGCTCGACCACGCTTTCCAAGGGAAACATCAAGCTTCATACAGTGGAGCACATGCTTTCTACCTTCTCGGGCATGGGCATCGACAATCTGGTGGTAGAACTTGACTCGAATGAACCCCCCATTGGTGATGGCAGTTCAGCTGCTTTTTGCGATCTGATTCGCAAGGCGGGACTTTGCCTTCAGGCCCAAGACAGAGAACCGCTGAAAATTACTGAGCCACTCTCGGTTCAGATGGGAGAGTCCATCATGTCCGTTTTCCCGCATGATGGATTCAAGATCAGCTGCACCAGTTCTGATGGCAAGGGCCACTTCACTCAGTATTATTCAGTGGAGATAAGCCCAGAAACCTGGGAAACGGAAATATCAAGGGCACGAACATTCTGTTTTTTCGAGGAAATCGAATTCTTGATCAAGAATGGCCTCATCAAGGGGGGGAGTCTTGAGAATGCAGTCATCATCCGAGATGATGTCGTGCTTACCAATCAACCTCTTCGCTATCCTGATGAATTTGTCAGGCACAAAATCCTGGATATCATCGGGGATCTTTACCTAATTGGTCGTCCCCTTCAGGGTCACATCATTGCCGTCTGCCCTAGTCATAAGATCAATTGTGAACTAGCCAGGCATCTTGCGGCGATCGCCAACAAACCCAAGGTTCCTACCCAGACCTATTCTCCCCCGGCAACTGAATCTCGAAAGGTGCTTGAGCCCGAGAAAACGCTTCCGCCGCCTATCCCTCTGGATGCGACTTCGCTGGACATCAACGAAATCATGAAGGTCCTGCCTCACCGCTATCCTTTTCTGATGGTGGATCGAGTCATTAAGATGGAAGGCAATACCATCCAGGCCATTAAGTCGGTGAGCATCAATGAACCCTTCTTTGAAGGTCATTTTCCAGGTCATCCGATCATGCCGGGAGTCCTCCAGCTAGAGGCCATGGCCCAGGTTGCAGGCATCCTGACTCTTGGTAAGGCAGAAAACTGGGGCAAAATCGCTTATTTCATGGCGGCTGACTCGGTTAAATGGCGCAAGCCTGTTTTGCCTGGAGATACCCTTGTGATAGAGGTTGAAGTCATGAAAAGTCGTGGGAAAATTGGGAAGGCCAAAGGTGTTTGTTCGGTCAGGGGAGAAACCGTCAGCGAAGCCATTGTGACGTTCATGATGGCTAATGCTTGAAGAGCAGGTTCCAAAACAATGATTCACCCCACTGCCATCGTTCACGATTCGGCCCTCATTGGTGAAGGTTGTCACATCGGTCCCTACTGTGTGATTGGTGAACATGTTCGTATGGGCAAGGGTAACCGTCTGCATGCCCATGTCATCATTGATGGACATGTGGCCATGGGAGATGAAAACGAAATCTTCCCCTTTGTCACCATCGGGATGAGAACTCAGGACTTGAAGTGGCAGGGTGGTAGAACGCTAACCCAAATGGGCGATCGTAATACCATTCGAGAGCATGTGACCATTCACAGCGCTACCGCAGACGGTGATACCACGCTCATAGGTTCAGACAATCATCTGCTGGCCTATGTTCATATCGCCCATGATGTGCAACTGGGTAACCATATCATTATGTCCAACCTGGCCACCTTGGCGGGACATATCGTGGTGGAGGACCATGTGGTGATGGGTGGTCTGGCAGCGGCACACCAGTTCTGCCGCATTGGTCAGCACGCCATTATCGGAGGTTGCTCCAAGGTGGTGCAGGATGTGCCACCTTTCATGATGGTCGATGGCAACCCTGCTCGAACCCGTGCTCTCAATAAGGTAGGCTTGGAACGACGAGGGTTTTCTTCCGAAAACCTGCAGGCGCTCAAGCAGGCTCACCGCATCCTATTCCGGTCAGGTTTAAACGCAAGCAATGCGATTGACAAGGTGCAAGCAGAGGTGGCGAGTCTTCCGGTGATTGAGCAACTACTGGATTTTATGAGAAGTAGCCAGCGAGGTGTTGCCTGAAATGATGGGTCAGAACTTGAGGTCTCAAACAGTCAACAGGCCCCGCGTTCTGCAATGGATTCTTCTGGGTTGCATCCTTCCTCTCACTCTATCAGCCAACGCCGGTACTCCGTTGATGTGGGCAGGCGCCTTGCACTTGACCCTAGGGAATCTGGTGATCGGCCTTTTGGAAGGGGGGCTTTTAATCTATTGGTTAGGGCTCAGGCAGCGTTACTTTTGGTGTGCCCTAGGAGGGATGATTGTGGCCAACTACGCCTCATCATGGGCCGCTTACCTGATCCTGAGTGCCACAAAAGGCGCGATGGCATGGATGACCTTGTTGTGGCTGAAGCCTTTTTTTCTCATCTGTTTGGCCGCTAGTTTTCTGTTGAGTCTCCTGATCGAGTGGCCTTTGGTTGGGTGGATTCTGCGACATCGCTCTAAAAGCTGGCAACATGCTCTTCTCCGAACCTTTCAATTGCACGCCATCAGCTATCCCATGTTGGTGGCCTATTATTTTCCAGCAAGTGGCATCAGTTTCATGACTCAGCTTGACTTGGTGGATGTCTCGGACCTGAAACCTTCAAAGCCTTGTACCGTCTACTATCTAACGATCGACGGGGCATCGGTGATGCGCAGCGAGATCGGTAGTGAGCGTGCTCCAGAAGGAGTCCATGACCTTGATCCAAATTCTCGGCATGATCGCCTGTTTATTCGTTCAGGTGAGGACTCGTTTTACGATCTATGGTTGTTGAAGGGAGGGGCAGCTCAAGAGCAAGAAGCCCAACTCATATTGAGTGACATCGCCGATGAGGCTATCCTAGAAGATCCTCGCAAAGTGCCTTATCCCCATCTCAATTCGCATGGCTTTCCCATGCCTCCAACCACGGATATAAACTTCGGAGAAGTGCCTTCTCTGTGGTCTGAAGCCTTATCGGCTTACAGGACGGGATTCTGGCCTATTGAGGGACTTTCGAGTGCTCACAATTCAGGGGAGGGGTTCCACGTAGCTCTTGAAACGCCATTCCTTGCGTGGACGATCCGAAATGCCTTCGAAATCGATGAAGATCTTCTCCTTTTTCAGTTGGGACCCCATCAAATTTGCTTGCTGCATCCACCAACCCATCGCTTGGCCTTCCTTCATGAGGGTAAAGGGCCCGTGGTGGTTGCCAGTCGATGACTCAATGCTCCAGAAGTGCTCGCATGCGATCCAGTCCTCGTTTCAGGACATCTTTGGGATCTTGATTCCAGAGCGCCTGATTAAACAATTCCAGGCTCATGGCGCCTGAATAGCCCTTCTTTCGCAGGCATTGAATCTCTGCTTTAAGGTCAATGCTACCTTCACCAATCATGACCCGATCTGGATCGGTTTGAGTACCCGCTGGTTTTTCCGGGTGAGCATCATCGATATGGTAGTGGCTAATCCGATCAACAGGTATCGCCTCAAGCTCCTCCATGGTGGAATGACTGTTCCAGTTATGAAAGGCATCCAGAATCAGGGTTGCCTCAGGGTCATTGGTTTGCTTCACAATTTCCCAAGCCTGAGCCAGGCTGTTGATTGATTTGAAAAAACTGATGTATTCGAAGGTGGGCCGGATGCCTACTTCTCGCCCGATTGCCAGTAAGTCTTGGTAGCGCTCCGGAAGTTTGGAGATATCACAAGCGCCAATCGGAGGGGTTGCCACAATGAAAGCAGCACCGATGCGTGCACCCAGCTCGAAGCGTCGTTTGGCTTCATCGAGAACTAGCTGGTATTCCCAACCTTCCATGTCGCCCCATTGTCGGATGGCAATGCAGCAGGGGACCAAGAGGCCGTGATCAGCGAGCGCCTTTTCAACATCAGATATTTCACCGCCCTGTCCTACGTACTGATAGAGATCGTTGATCCATAATTCAATGCCATCATAGCCGACTTCCCCTGCTAGACGGATTTTTTCCATCAAAGGCTGAGGTTTGATCGTGCTGGTGTTGAGGCATAGTTTTGGAGTCATGAGCTTTTGGTTTGAGGTTGCATTGGATTGTTTAAAAAGGCCCTAGCCTTGGTGGCATTGGATCCATGGTGAATACACTGGAATCAAAACATGCCTTGAGCAGGCGCAGTTTGCGTTCGGCCTCCTGTGGGTGGTTCCAGAGATTTTCATGTTCATCGGGATCCTCCTGCAGATCGTAAAGTTCTCCTTGTTCACTTCGGTGGTAAACCACGATTTTCTCGGTTTCCGAGCGTAGCATGCTGCCGTAGGCATGCGCATGGGTCCATGCATTGTAATACTCACTGAACACATGTGTTCGGTGCTCGGTATCTAGATCTTTGCCCTGACAAAAGCGAAACAGGCTTTTGCCCTGGAAACCACTATGATGCTCGATGCCCGCGGCATCACAAAGCGTTGGTGCCAGATCGATCAATTCGGTCAACCCATCATAGGTGACCCCGGAAGCAAACCCCTCTGGCCAATGGAAAATGAGTGGAACCCGTAAGGCTTGGTCGTAGAAATGGGGACCCTTCATGTAGATACCGTGGTCTCCTAGCATTTCACCGTGATCAGACATAAAAATCAAAAGGGTGCGGGACAATTGTCCGGTCGCCTCAAGTGCTTCGATGATACGTCCAACTTGATCATCAATCAGTGATACCATTGCCAGGTAAGCCGCTCGGACACTGCGATGATCGGCTTGAGTCATACCCGCGACATGGAACCCTCCTGGTTCATTATGGGCCCACTGATGATCGAGTTGCTGGTAGATGGTTTTATGATCCCATTCATTGAACCGGATGCTGGGCAGAGGCATGGAATCGACCTCGTAACGATCGAGGTATTCCCGAGGTGGATCAAAAGGGTGATGCGGATCAAAACAGTTGAAACTGAAAAACCATGGCTGTGAAGCATGCTTATCAATGAACTCGATTGTTTTTTCCGCGCACCAAGTGGTTTGATGATACGCGGCAGGGATCCCTTCCTTGATGTAGGGAGTTGACGGGCCATCATAGAGGTCACGCCATTGCAATCCTTTTTGAGCGAGCCACTGCGTGTAGGCATTTTCGGGCCAGTCAGGCTGTGGATGGTGCGACCAGTGAAAGACCCCATAGCCATCCTCGATCCTTTTCTCCACCCTGCCCTGAGCACAACTTGAGAGATGGAGTTTGCCAGCTAGCCCGCATTGATAACCCTGGTCTGCAAAATGGCGACTCAGAAGCCGCTCTTCCTGTGGGATTTGTTGACCGTTTTGGCGACAGCGGGTGGTTCTTGCGTAGCGTCCCGTCAGGAAAGAAGCACGGCTGGGCGTGCATACTGGGCTCTGACAATAGGCCTGTGAAAAACTCACACCATTGCGGACCAAGGTGTCTAGATGAGGCGTTTGGGCGTGTGGGAATCCCAGAGCCCCAATGGTGTCATAACGTTGCTGGTCGGTACAGATCCAGAGAATGTTGGGCTGGCAAGCGCTCATATCCTGGATTGGTTATCATACTTTTGGGATGCGGTGCATGCGAATCTCATGGGCTCCGTCCGCTCGAGCATATTCGTAGTAATAACGCATTTCTCCCGTCAGCTCCAGAGGGTGGAGGTAGCGCAAAGAACCTGTGGCATGGGGCGATACCAAGTAAGGAGCCTGTGGGGTTATCCGTTGCCAGTGCCTCAAGTCCAGACTGATGGCTAGGCCTGTTTTTTCCTCATAGTTTTCCAGATGGCTTGGTCCCCCATCATAGAAGCCCAGATAAAGAGGAGGCAGCACTTGGACGGATCCAAGGCGAGTTGCGTGGCAATCCCAATCTGAGGAGCTGGGGCTTAGGATGTCGCCCTGCCAATCGAAATGAATGCCATCGCTACTGGTTGCCAAGCCTGAAGAGGATTTTGAGAGCCCAGTATTATAAATATCAGAGGTTGCATGCATAGCCTCTTTTTCAGCTGTGGAAGCCTGATCGCTTCCTGGAGCGTAACTGACAAACATGTAATAGGTGTTGTCGACCAGCATCACAAAAGGATCCTTGATGCCTTCGCAGTGAGTCTGGGCTGCATCCAGGATTGGGATTCGCTGGCTGATGTCGAACTCGGCTGGATGATTGGCTTCAAGTAAATCAATCCGCCAGCGCTGGTCTGCTGGGTCCACGTAACTAAGATAAAGCCTCCATCGACCCTCGGGAGTGCGAATCAAGCTACCTTTTTCGATCGAATCGGTATGAAGGGCTTCCTTGGATGTCTGCCAAATGGTTTCAAACTGGATGCCATCCTTGCTCGAGGCAACGAAGCACTTTCCTCCTCGAATCGGCCTGGGTTCACGGGCTCTATAATAAAGGTAGTAAGTCTGGTCTACGGGATCATAAACCACGCTGCAGGCTCCTACCCAGTAGCCTTCCCCATCACCCAGAGGTCGAATGATCACCTCGTCTGATTCTGGGTCAAAAGGTTTCAGAGCCGGATGAATATTCATGGATTGGTCGCTCATAGGAGCTCCCATTTCTAGCGTTCCCGTGAACTCAGTCCAACGATAAAGTCATATCACCCGAGTAATGGGGCTTTTTAAGGCAGGAGTCTTGATCGATCATGCAGGCCCAATGAACGCCAAGATGATCTTTGTCAGTTGAGCAGGGAGCCCGGGATATAACAGGCGTTGCGCTTGGCGCCTACCTTTTGAAGAAATCCAGACTGCGCCAACTTATTGAGCAGATAATTGGCTCGATGAATACTGAGGCCCAAAATGCTTCGACATTGGCTGTTGGTGATGCGCTTGTGTTCCTCAACATGCCTGGCAATGGCCTCTTCTTGCTCGCTCAGTGCATACCAAGCGTTCTCCTTGGTGAGATGATTGAGCTCAGAGCCTGCATCCGATCCTGGCTTTGAGCTGGTAATGAAGACATCATGGGCCTGAATGCGTGAACTGTCACATTCGATGACCGTCCGCTCCATAATATTTTTCAGCTCACGTACGTTTCCCGGATAATCGTGGGTAACGAGCTTGGTGATTGCCCCAGGGGAAAGTCTGGGGGCTGATCTACCAATTTCCTTGCAGACTTG
>JALRAZ010000548.1 GCA_023257935.1 Verrucomicrobiota bacterium | reverse complement strand
TCAGACCACCAGGCACGATGTTGTAATCAGCACAGCTGCCACCTGGACGTGGGAACAACTCCACTTCAGCGATCTGCATACAGCAAGTGCTGTTGTCTACCGTAGGGAAGATCAAACGGTAGGTCAGGTAAGGGGTGGTGTTCTCGAAGAAGATGTAGTTGGTGTGGAAACGAGTTGGGAAATCAGCCACATCCCCAGAGGAGATTTCGGTGAAATTCTCGCCGTCGTATGAACCTTCCAACACATAGGTCATCGGGTCGCGATCAGGTGCATCATTGGCAGACTTGAGAGACATACCGATGATTTCAGTCAAACCAACTGAAGGAGTGACAGTGAACCCAGTGTTGGTGATATCGAAGTTCAGATACTTGGTATCTGCGTTGTCAATCGCATTGCCAACACCTTCTGAGCCAGGGCTGTTACCGGAGGTAGCAATGATGGCATCACCAGGTTGGGTGGCATCACCAGGCAACTGGACACCGAGCAGTTCGACTTCAGCGATCTGCATACAGCAGGTGCTGTTGTCAACCGTAGGAAAGAGCAAGCGATAACCACTGTAGGCCACACCGTTGTCAAAGAAGACATAATTGGTGTGGAAGCGAGTTGGGAAATCAGCCACATCGCCCGAAGAAATTTCGACGAAGTTTTCTCCGTCATAAGTACCTTCGAGTAAGTAGGTCATCGGATCACGATCAGGAGCGTCGTTAGCCGATTTCAATGAGATACCATTGACGATAGTCAAACCAACAGAAGGGAACACGGTGAAACCAGTGTTGCTGATGTCGAAGTTCAAATATTTGGTATCGGCATTGTCGATGGCGTTAGTCACACCTTCGGAACCAGGACTGTTGCCTGAAGTAGCGATGATTTCATCACCAGGCTGAGTCACGTCGCCAGCAGCCTGAGAGCCGAGGAACTCGACTTCAGCAATCTGCATACAGCAGGTGCTATTATCAACAGTCGGGAAGAGCAACCTATAAGTAGGGTAAGGGATGCTGTTCTCGAAGAAGATGTAGTTGGTGTGAAAACGGGTTGGGAAATCGGCCACATCACCCGAGGAAATTTCGGTGAAGTTTTCGCCGTCGTAAGAACCTTCCAATAGGTAGGTCATCGGGTCACGATCAGGAGCGTCGTTGGCTGACTTGAGAGACAGACCCGTCACGACGGTCATACCCACAGAAGGGCTGACAGTGAAACCGGTATTGCTGATGTCGAAGTTTAGATACTTGGTATCAGCGTTATCAATCACGTTACCCACACCTTCGGAACCTGGGCTGTTACCCGAGGTGGCAATGAGAGCATCGCCAGGCTGGGTCACGTCTCCAGGAGCCTGAGCACCGAGCAACTCCACCTCAGCGATCTGCATACAGCATGAGCTGTTATCGACCGTAGGGAAGATCAGACGGTAGCTGGCATATGGGACAGCGTTATCGAAGAAGATGTAGTTCGTGTGGAAGCGAGTCGGAAAATCGGCCACACCACCCGAAGAAATCTCGACGAAATTCTCTCCATCGTAGGAACCCTCCAACAAATACGTCATGGGGTCACGATCTGGAGCGTCGTTGGCAGAGGTCAGCGAAAGCCCCTTGACCACCGTCAACCCAATGGAGGGCGTCACCGTGAAGCCGGTGTTGGTGATGTCGAAGTTGAGGTATTTCGTGTCTGCGTTGTCAATGGCGTTGGTCACGCCTTCCGATCCCGGGCTATTGCCCGACGTGGCGACAATGGTGTCGCCTGGCTGTGTTACATCGCTCAATTGGGCCTGCGCCATACTGCATAGGCATCCTAAAATGAGCATCAATAAGCGGTTTTTCATATGCTTGACTTGGTTTTGATCAAACCATCACGAGCTACAACACATCAATCCCCGGAAACGACTACCGTTTCCAAGCCAATCGCTGATCGAAGCACAATGAGGTTGGATGAGGATCCTGCATCGAACGACGAGAAAATCAAGCAAAACTATTAAGGCGTATAGGAAAGGTCTATCAGGCGGGATCGATTATTGAAAAATTCGATAGATTAAGAGAGAACTCACGCAGTGGGTGGCAGTTTTTGGACACGCTGATAAAAGTCACCTTCCTCCCGGGAGAATAGGCCCAATCATTGAACCTTCTCAGCTGCTTGTGTCGTTTTGAAATGCATTTTAGCAACTGTTGCTAGTTGCTTCTTACCAAGGTTTTGCATGATTTGTTGAGCCGCTTGCACCACCTTCGGGCCAGCCCCCTTGGGCAGTTCATACCCTAATTGATCTCCAAGTTCGCCAAGCCGGCTAACAAAAGCATCCCGAGCCAAAATGGAGGCAGCTGCGACAGCGATATCTTCTTCAGCCTTATGCCTTTGAACCAATTCGATTTCACGCCCCTCAGACATCAGAGCTCGTGCCACAGTGGACTTGGAACGAGAAAACTGATCGCTTATGGCCCGCACGGGAGCTGGTTTCATGAAATTCTTGCGGTTCATGAGGTTTTCAATAGCCCTGGCATGACCCCATGCCAAGATGGCATTAACCGTCCCCATTTTGGCATGCAGGCGGTTGTAGGCTTCTGGCCCTATCTGGACCACACTGTGATGACAACCTGGTGTTTTTCGTATGATTTCAGCTAATTGACTGATGCGCCGATCACTGGAAATTTTCTTGGAGTCCATCAAGCCAGCCTCTTCGAACTGAGGGATGATCGAAGCATTGACATAAACGCCAGCAACGCACATGGGGCCGAAGTAATCCCCTTTTCCGCTTTCATCAATCCCAATCCGCGGGTCCAAACGCTTTGGGTCCAAAACCTGTTCATACCCCAATCGGGCTTCACCAAGGATCTCAGGCTCGAGTAGAAACTGAACAAAGTCCTTTGTTTCTTTGCCCTGAACCACCAATTTTCCGGTCTGATAAAGGACCACATTGAGTTTGTCCTTGCTTGCGGCAAACCTGGCATGAGCCAGGGAGCGAAAATCATAACACCTGGCATGGAGTAATGCCTGCAACTGATCACCTTGTGCGGGGCTTAGTTTGCAGCTATACGTGGTTAGGGTTTTGGGCAACATTCTGGAGGCAAAAACTATATGGGCAGCGAAGAAAAGGCAACCAAGCGCCTGCAGAAAGAGATCCTAGGCCCCCTGCTCGACTGGTATGCCAAGCATGCTCGCCCCCTGCCCTGGAGAAAAACGCGTGATCCCTACGCCATCTGGATCTCTGAAATCATGCTGCAACAAACCCAGGTGGCAACCGTCATGCCTTACTGGGATCGGTGGATGAGCTCCTTCCCTGATATTGCCAGTCTGGCTGCTGCCAGCGAGGCTTCTGTGCTCAAGCATTGGGAGGGCTTGGGATATTATCGGCGTGCCCGGTCAATCATCAAAGTGGCAGCCATCCTTAACGAGTTGGATCATCAAGGTCGTTTCCCAGAGGATTACGATACCATCATTAGCTTACCTGGCATTGGCCCCTACACAGCAGGAGCCATCTGCAGCATCGCCCTGGACAAACCCACCCCGATCCTAGATGGCAATGTGATTCGCGTTCTGTGTCGACAAAACAATCTCCAAGCCAATGCCGGCGAAAGGCAGGTGGTCAAGCTGCTTTGGCAGATCGCAAGGAATTGGGTTGAGCTCGCAGACGCCATGCGCCCGCGCCCCCAAAGGGTATGCAGCCATCTCAACCAGGCTATCATGGAGCTGGGGGCCATGGTCTGCCTACCCGGCAAAGCTGCCCGCTGCGAAATCTGCCCAATCGCTAAAGCTTGCTTAGCAAATCGTTGCCAAAGTGTGGCAGACCTTCCCCGGCTCCCCAAAAGACCCAAAACGGTCAAATTAGGACGCGTGGCACTGATTTTGGAGCATTGCGGCTCGGTCCTTCTGGTCGAGCCGTCAGCTGACGGGCACAATCGTGGCCTTTGGGAATTTTTCACTCTACCCTTGGCCGAGGCCAGGGATTCATCGGCCGCTGTAGAGGAAGCCGTGAGCCAGATATTGAGGTCCAGGCAAGCAACCCTAGCTTCGCCAGCAGAGGCTTGGAAGCCAATCGACCACACCATCACCCATCACAGAATCCGGTTGTTCAGCTACCGAATTAGGTTAAAAAAGGCCCTCTCGGCTCAACCCGGGGAGCAATGGGTCGCCACCGATCGCCTTGTTGAGCTTGCCATGCCCAGCGCCCATCAGCAGTTAAGGCAAAGACTGGTGGGTCAACGAAACAAGCAAAAGAAAAGGTCAAGAAGACCTGATAGGGCTTCCTGACCTTCTAAACTATTCCCTGCCAAGGTCGGCAGGTTTAGCGGTAGCAGTGGCTTCAGAGACTGCTGGCAACTAGGTCGCCCACCTCAGTGGTTGAATAACCCATGCGGCCCGCCGCCAGATCCTTAATTTTTTCTCGAGTCACTGAAATGACAGTTTCCTCGATCGCCTTGGCGGCATCTCGCTCACCGAGGTGGTCAAGCATCATCTGACCAGCACAAATTGCGGCAAGAGGATTGATGACATTTTGGCCGGTGTATTTCGGTGCGCTGCCTCCGATGGGCTCAAACATGCTCGTGCCCTCAGGATTGAGGTTGCCACCCGCTGCAATCCCCATGCCACCCTGAACCATGGCACCCAGATCGGTGATGATGTCACCGAACATGTTGTCAGTGACGATCACATCAAACCATTCGGGATTCTTGACGAACCACATCGTGGTCGCATCGACGTGAGCATAATCACGAGTGATATCAGGGAAATCTTTCTGCCCGATTTCATGAAAAGCCCTCTCCCATAAATCAAAAGCAAAGGTCAGGACGTTGGTCTTGCCACAGAGCGTGAGTTTCTTGTCTTTGTTGCGTCTTTGGGCGTATTCGAACGCGTAGCGCAGGCAGCGCTCCACGCCTCGGCGAGTGTTGACACTTTCCTGAATAGCCACCTCGTTAGGGGTTCCCTTGAAAACAAATCCACCTGATCCGGTGTAGAGACCTTCGTTATTTTCTCGAACAACCACAAAATCAATATGCTCCGGCCCTTTATCCTTCAGTGGACAAAACCGCTCATCGTAGAGCTTCACAGGCCTGAGGTTGATGTATTGCTCCAATTCAAAACGTAACCGCAACAGGATTCCTTTTTCGAGGATACCAGGCTTGACATCAGGATGGCCGATGGCACCCAGCAGAATAGCTGGAAACTGCCTAAGGTCATCAGCAGCACTATCGGGTAGGGCTTCGTTGGTGCGTAAGAATCGCTCCCCACCAAAATCAAAATCTGTGTAATTGAGTTTGAATCCAAACTTGGCACCAGCCGCATCAAGAACCTTGATGGATTCGCGGACCACCTCGGGACCGGTTCCATCACCACCTATGACTGCAATATCGTAACTTTTCATCTAAAAAACTCTTTAACCATTTCCGGCACAAACAAAACCAAACTTGACTGCACCTGTCTTGCCTTCGACGAGCAACCGGTGAAGGGTTTCATTAAAGCAAAACCATAAACTTATTCACGGCGAGTGAGCTTAAATCGTTTGGCATTAGTAAGGGGGTCGAAAATTCAAGCCTGTCCTGAGGCCCGAGGGATGAGAAACTATCCCCAAGCCCTACACTTGAAAAGTCTTTTTAAAGCCCTTTCAAAGCCCAAGGATTTTTCTTCCTTCAGGGGTGATCATCGATTGATGCCAGGGCGGATCCCATACAATTTCCACAGAGGCCTCCCTGACCCCTCCAAGGGCTAATAATTTTTCACGAGCGTCATTAGCAATGGCCGGCCCCATGCCACAACCTGGCGCAGTCAGTGTCATTTTAACCTCAACGCGATGTTCGCCAGGCTCGAGCTCAGTGTCTTGAAGATCATAGACCAGCCCCAAGTCCACAATATTGACAGGTATTTCAGGATCGAAACACAGGCGAAGAGCCGCCCAAAGCTGCGACTCACTGTAAGCATCAGGATCTAGGTCGGCAGCCATCGCATCCGCCGAAGAAGATTGAGGCTTTTGCCCTAGGGCATCGGCATCCTTATCAGCAATACGAAACAAGCCCTGATCGGTGCGAACCGTGAAGGAACCGCCCAATGCCTGGGTCAAGAATACTTCTGTCCCCGAACTGAGTTGGCAGGCCTCTCCAGAGGGGATACGGATGGATTCACAATCCCGGCTCAAAATGATATGATTGCTCGCGTGACTCATGCCGTTTGCATGCTAGGCTATTTAGGAAAGATTGCAACAGGTCACCATTGCTGTTTGCAAGCCCCCAAGCCCACCGAGAGGGCAGACCTGCCATCGATTGTATCAAAAGGCAGTTGGATCATTCGACAACAGTTATCTTTGTGAAGGAAATACTGATAATCGGCCACCGAAACCCGGACATGGACAGCATTTGCTCTGCCCTGGCCTATGCTCACTTCAAGCAGCAACTCGGCATGAACCATGCCATGGCTGCCAGGTGCGGTGACATCAACGACCGCATCGAGCATGTGCTCCAGAAGTTTGGAGTCGCTCCGCCTCGCTTTGTAGCAGACGTGCGCCCACGGGTTCGCGATGTCATGCAGCAAAAAGTGGTGCAGGTAGGGATGTTAACCAGTGCATGGGAGGCCATGGAAATCATGGATCGCACCAATATCCGAAGCCTACCCATTGTGGATGAGGCACTGCGATGCTGCGGTCTGGTGTCCGTGTTCAAGATGAGCAAATTTTTTCTACCGGCTCAAGCTAGGCTGGCTGATACCAGGCGCATCCTCTGTTCGCTGGATCAGTTAGCCGACACACTCAAGTGTGATGACGCTGAAATGGTTAACTCGCAAGTGGAGGAGGAACTCACACTGATGATCGGAGCCATGTCTGCGGAATCTTTCGAGTCGCGGTTAAGCCATTACGACACAAGCAAACTGCTTTTAGTGGTCGGGGATAGAGAGGATATCCAAGAGGCTGCCATCGCAAGCAAGGTAAGGGTCTTGGTAGTCACAGGGAACCTCCAAGTCAGTGATCCAATCCGCGCCAAAGCAAGGGCCAATGGGGTATCGATCATACGCTCGGCCCATGACTCCACCACCACTGCGATGCTCTGCCGAGCTGCCATCCCAGTTAGGCACCTGCGAACCGAACATTTTCTTCATTTCAACGAAGACGAACCCCTTGCACAAATCCGAAATTTGGCTGTTTCTTCCCAATTTCAGGCCTTTCCGGTTCAAGATGCACATGGGCGTCTAGTGGGGATTCTCTCCAAGACTGATTTCATCAAACCTGTGAACCGCCAATTGATCCTGGTTGATCACAATGAACTTTCTCAGGCAGTGGAGGGTGCTGACCAAGTCGAGATCATTGAAATTGTAGACCATCATCGCATTGGTGCGATGACCACACAGAAACCGATCCTGTTTGTCAATCGGCCTGTCGGCAGCACATGCACGATCGTGACGGAAATGTTCCTCCAGCATCAAGTGAAGCTTCCGCGGGATATCGCAGGGCTTCTCCTTGCAGGGATCATCTCAGACACCCTGAATCTGACCTCGCCCACCGCAACCGATCTGGATGCAAAAATGCTCAAGACACTTGAAACCATCACCGGCATTAAGGCGACATCCTTTACAGAAGAAATATTCAGCTCTGGTTCAGTTCTCAAGCAACGATTACCCGAAAAGGCTATTGTGAATGACTGCAAAATTTATCACGAAAAAGGGCATACTT
>JALRAZ010000539.1 GCA_023257935.1 Verrucomicrobiota bacterium | reverse complement strand
TTGTCGATATTGGGATCTTTTGATGAGCCACAAGTGGCTGCGACATTATTGACATTGATGCCAGCGTGGCCGGTCAATGATCAGCAAGCCGCTTTGGAGATTTTGAGCGCGCGCTCATCCTACGCCCGCATGCTTCTTGATGCCATCGAGGGGGGGCAATGGCAGTCTGATCAAGTCAATGCCCATATTTTACGCCGACTTCAGGCGCTGAATGAGATTTCGCTACAGCCCCAGTTGGAGCGTATTTGGGGAACCGGTAGCTCGATGGCCCCTGAGAAACTCGAGGTGATTGGGTCGCTTGAAAAACGCTTTGCCCAGGCGCCCCTGTGGGCTTATGACCTTGAGGAAGGTCGGAAACATTTCCAATTGCTTTGCCAGTCTTGTCACGGGCTAGAAGATGATAACCTGGCCCTTGGGCCCCGTTTGAGTGGATCTGGGTCTCTTGGAGTCGGCTACTTTCTTGAGGCCATCATGGATCCCAATGCAGTGGTTGGCAGGCAGTATCAGATGACCCAGCTGGTGACTCAGGATGGGAAACACCTGACGGGCTTGCTCAAGGAAAAAGGCGAAACGGCTTGGGTCCTGCAGACAATCGAAGGCATGGTGAAAGTGCCTCTTGATCAAATCCTCAGCCAAGAGACCTCCTCACAATCGCTGATGCCGGTCGGGTTACTGGATGGGCTCGATGATCGAGAAAAGATCGAATTACTCAAGTTTCTGGTCTCCCTTTAGGTGCAAAAAAAGCCTCCAGCCAAAGGGCTGAAGGCTTGCTAGAGGATCTCGAGTTCTGGTCAACCCTCACTCCATGATCGCCTTCTTGACGTATTGCGCATCGAAAATGAATTCCGCTGCGTCATTCTTGGGGTCGCGGCCATAAGAGAGAGTGGGGGCTCTACCCGTAATCTCGTGCTCGACGCAGAAGGTGGTGACTCGCTTCATGGTATCGACCAGTGCGTCCGAGGCATAGAGCTCAATGGCTTGGCCTGGGCTGGAGAGGAATTTGGTCTGGTGAACAATCTGATTCATGGCCTTGGCATCAAGTCCAGAAAACTTTTCTCCTAGGGCACTCAAAGTACCTTCCCTAGTCTCAGGATCATTGAGCTTACCTGTGGTTTGATAGAACGCATCAATGATGGCGCAGGCAAAGGCTTCACCCCCTTCTTTTTTTAGCGAATCCTGAGACATGATGACCGAATCGATGATTTCATTGGGGATGGAGGTGGAATCGAAAAGCACTTTGACATCACTGCGCTTGGATAGTGTTTCCATGACAAATGGGTTCCAAACCATGATGGCCTCCACGCCGGCTTGCTTCTGTTGGAGCGCGGCGGAGGCGGCTGCTGGATCCATGTTGCTGAAAGCATAGTCCTTCTCCTTCTGGCTCTGGATTTCCAGGTTGCGGACAAAACAATATTCCGAAACGCTTTTTTCCAGTCCATATACTTTTTTGCCTTTGAGATCGGCGATGCTCTTGATGGAGTCGACAACGATGCAGGCGTCAGCGCCGTGGCTGGTCGATGTGGGGAGGATCATGGTCGAGGGGCGGCTGATCGATGGATTGAGTGCGTCCATGTTCGTCAGGCATGCCGCATCCACTTTCTGAGAGCCATACATGGTGATGCAGGTGTCATAGTCCGACTCATGCAGGACCACATCGACTTGCCACTTCTCTTCAAGTGTTCCCAGCTCGCCGGCTTTGCCATTGAGCAAGCCATCCACTTCGGCAACCCCAAAAACACTCCATGATGGGTATTCACTCCAGGCCAGCGAAAAAGTCGGTAGATCGCCTGAGGTGGGTGAAGGGCCAGTCGAGGACTGGGCTTGAGTCGTGGATGGCGCCTGAGACGAATCAGCCGTGGACTGATCTGAAGAACTCAGGGTTTGTTCATTGCTGACGCCACAGCTTGTCCCAATGAGGCAGGTCAGGGCTGTTGTCAGGTATATAGACAGGTTCTTTTTCATATTCATTGTCGGGTTGTGATGGTTGGGTCGATAAAAAATCACTCTGGTAAGGATGGCTTGGCTTGGTCCTTTTCGGGGCTGGGGTCAGCTTCGCCTGACTGCTTGTCGGAGGCCAGACCAATGAGCGCATCAAATTCAGAGGTCGATTCACTCTGACGGGCGTATTCCAGGAATTCAGCCTCCTGGGCTCGGGTGTCGGTGCCGGCCATCTCCTTGGTGATCCTTGCTTCGGCTTTGAGTTCCTGTCGCATGTCACGCAGACTTTGTAACTCTTCGGCGCTCCCATCCTTGGCGATGCCGGCAAAGGTTTCAGCCAATTCTTTTTCCTGCTTGGCGGTAATCACATCGGCAACCGTATCGGCAGCCTCGGCCTTGACTTTTTCAACATCTCTCAGGAGTTGCTGCAGCTGCACTTTGTGGTCACTGATATTGGCTTTGTAGCCTTCGATATCTTGTTCCAGTTCGGTGATACGTTCCTGTTTCTCTGCGAGTGTTGAGCTGAAATCTTTGTAGGCGTTCAAGCATTTTTTGTAATGCTCGTCTTCGTGGATGGCTTGTTCATCTGATCCCGATGCTTTGAGAGCTTCCACGGTTTGTTTGGCCTTGGCCAGCGCCCCAGCCTTGAGACGTTCCAGATTCTGTACCTCCTCGCTCAAGCGCCTGATTTTGCTGAGTTTTTTCTCCTCCTGAGCAATCAGCCCAGCAACAGCTTGTTTGTATTGGTGAATCCGTGCGATTTTCTCTTCAACAATCGCATCATACTTGGCGCGTATGACGTGGGGATTGGTGTCCAACACCCTTCTTGCCGAATCGATTTGTCCTGTGAGCAGGTAGCCCACCGCCTTGATCCATCTTCCGATTGCTTTGAACATAATGAATGAATTCTTTCCTCGAGTTAGTGTTGCATCTGGTTTTCGTTGTTGCCGGGCCACTGTCGCATCCGTTCTTCCACTTTCTGGGCCACGGCCAGTGACTGATCTAATTCAGTGCGCAATTGCTTGAGTCGATCCGTCGTAGCTTCTACCTGGTTCATGTTTTGTAAGCTCACCATCGTTTGGCTGAGTTGGCTCACACAGCCCTGAACTTCGTCAATGAGGCTTTCACGCTGTGCCATAATAGGGGCCTTCGCATCGTTCGTGGTCAATTGAGAGGCCGTTTCCCACAGTGAGTGGGTTTGGCGAATCAATCCAACACAATGACTGAACAGAGACTCCACCTGCATCCGGACCTCCATTACCATCGGCCATGCGTTGCCATCCTTGTGATCTTCAAGCGTTTCGAATGTGTTCACCAAAGCCCTGAGATCTTTCAAGGCTTCCTCAGGCCGGGGATCTTCGTCGGCTTCAATGAGGATGGACTCAAGCAGGTCCAAATCTTTAATTTTTTTCTCCGATTGCTCAAGTTGCCACTCAGAAATGACCTCTTGTGCCACCTTTTGTCCACCAATCATCCATTGCGTCAAAAAGGTCCCCATGCCCATCATCAGGCCAGCGATTCCCCCGAAGAGGCACAAGGCCATTTGCTTAGCGTCCAGCGCCCACCCAGCAACCATTGCTGAAAAGCCTAGCATTATGGGCCCGAGCACCAGAGGGCTTGCCGCTAAACGAGTCAGAACACGTTTGCGAATTTCCTTTTCTTGCAGGTCTCTTGGTTGGCCCGACTTCATGCTTGGCTACAATGTAGCATCATGAGGTCCTCAAGAAAAGAACCGCAATTTTCCTCTAGCTAGTAGGGTAATTGCCCTACTTGAAAAAGAACAGACTGATAATTGCCACTGGCAGATTGCGATGGCGCTGCCTGGGTGCGAACCCTCCAGGCTGGAATACCCTCCTGGCTGAGTAAATCAGCCACGGCACTGGCTCGATCATTGGCCAGTCGCTGATTGGCATCTGCATCGCCTTCGGAACGAGTTTGACCGATGATTTGGAGGTAAAAGGTTGGGAAGGCTTCCAGTTGCCTGGCGAGTTTTGCTACCGATCGCTGGCTTGAGCGACTGACATTGGCCGAACCACGGACAAAACTGATGACCTCCGCTTTCAAGGTACCTACCGGCTTGAGTTGCTGCCACTGAGCCTCGGAAAGTGGAAGGCTTTTCAAAGCACTCTGGTCGGCTTGGGGAAGGGGATCGCCTGCCCCTTGAATCAAATTCACCGAGCGGCCGGGGTGAAAGTTTGAGAGCTGAAGCCCACGCAGCAACTGATCGTAGTAAATGGTGTGATACTGCCCATTGAGTGGATCCTTTTTCAAAGCCGATGTTTTGATCAGAACATCCATGATGTTTTCAATCATGTCCTCAACGTGGGCATGGCCTGCTGTGTCTGGCGCTGCTTGCAAACCAAAATGATGGTAGTTCTCAAGGGTGTTCTTCCAGTGAATACCATCCATCACCGCTTGGGCCAGATTCGTTTCCAGGGTTTTACCACTCGAATCGCTTGCATCCTGAACTATGAGCTGCTGCATCTGACTTGCCTGGTTCTGGTAGTGATAGAGCGAGCGAAAGTAACCTTCGATAAAGGTTTCTGCCAAATCACCTTGATCCCTAAGGAAGGCCCTGCGAGCCACCAGCACGTCAACGATGTATCCCTTGATCTGCGAACTGTCCAGCAACACCTTGAAGCCGGGTGACTGCAGCGCCTGCGCAACGTGGGGTTGCCACAAGACATAGGCGTTGGGTGCGCTTGAACTCGTCTTTTGAAGCTTGGAAAGCACCTTTTGTGAACCGTCAGCTGTTTCCATCCAATCCCCTCCAATGGCTGGCAAGTTGAAGTTTGCCAGGATGACGCGAGCCAAGAATTCACTGGCCGAAGCGGGGGTGAGGACAAAACGCGTCTCAGGTTGATCCAAAGATTGAATGGATTCAAAAACCGATTCGTGCGCCACGACCGCATCACCACCTTGGGTTTCATCCAAGACCATGACAATGGACCCCGGGAAGGAACCTTTTTCGGCTCCAGCACTCAGGAATGAATCAATGGTGAAAACGGCGAAATCAATGTCGCCATCTTCCATGCTATCGATTCGGCCAGGAACATCTGCGCCATCATCGATGATGTTTAATCTGATTTCTCGCTTTGAGAGCCAGTTCCTCAAATAAGGAGAGCGGAGGATGGCATAGCCACTGAAGGAATCAGCCCTGAGGGTGATTTCCTGAGTGTAGCGGCTGTCGGATCCTGTTGCATCGGTGAGTTTTTCATCGAAGTAAGGAGCGACCAGAAATTTGTAGGCGACACCCAGGATGAGTAAAATCACACACCAAGCCACCGCTGCCACGAGGCATCCCGTTTTTTTGCCCTGACTCATTTTTTGAAGAGTGATCTCATGGCCAATATGGCGAATAAGACCAACATAAGAAAGATTGGGCCAATCGGGTAAGACTCCTGACTGCCACCGGTTGTGGAGGTTGTTGTCCTGGTGCCGGATTGAGATGGGTTGCTAACGGGCTGAAAGACACGATCTGGATCGGAACCGATGGGATGGTTCCCTGATTCACATAATGCCTGAATGGCAGCCAAGGCTGCTTCCGAGGGAATGCCTTCAAGCAGTGAAAAAGCATCCTCCTGCGTGGTGGATTGGTCCTGTGTGCTGACTTCAGCAAAGACTTCGGCAATCGCTTGTTTGAGCGTTGCTGCATTGTTGGCTCTGCGGTATGTATGCACCATGGTGGCAAGCGTGTGATCCTGGTCCATGGCCACGCCAATCACATCGACCCGAATCCCTCGAGCCAGTACATCAGGTGTGTAGTCGTCGACCAAGTCGGAATCGCTGGCCTCTCCATCGGTGACCACAAGTAGACGGTAGGTGCCATAACCAAAAGCACGGTCGCGTGCTTCAAGGAGTCGATCGGCCCCTTTCTTGATGTATTCACCCAATGGCGTCCCTCGGCTGGGGTCGATCGATCGGATCGCCGGTAAAAGGCGATTGTCATCTCGGGGGCCAAGAGGATAAGCCCAGTCATCCCGAAGGTTCGAGGCACTGAATACCAGTAGACCAATGTGCGTGGTTTGGGGGATGTTGCTTAGCACATCGATCAGGGCATCCTTGGCGGCGTCCATCTTGGTCTGCATCTGGCTCCCAGGCATGGTTTGCTTCATGGAGCCTGAAGCGTCCAGGACAATCACGACCTGATCAATGGACTCCTGGGCGGACAAAGTCATCGAACCTTCGTTGCTGCAAGTCAGACAAAAGGCAATCAAGGCTGAAGGCCCCAAGCAAGAGGTCCATGATCTCATGGAGGATAGGATGGATTGTGACTTCATCGGTTCGTGGATGTGCTGGTTGTGTCTCCCGATGGGGGAGGGGCTCAAAAGTCAAAATCCGAAGCATTGGTTGCCTCGGCGGGAACGCGGATGATCCTGAACTCGACTCGCATATTTTGCTTGGCCTCGTTTAAATTGCTTGGTTTGGCGACAAAGGGTTCGCGGATGCCGACTCCGACAGGCTGGATTTGGCTGGCGTCCATCTCGACTCCCTTGCTGGATGCGTAGTCAGTGATGGCCTTCAAGACTTCCACTGCACGTTGTTTGGAAAGATTGAGTGCTGCCTGCATGGTTTCTCGAGGATTGTGGTCGCTGGCTCCGTCAAAGGAGCCAGCCTCAATGAGGCTGACCAAGTCACGTGTGGCCTCAAGATCCAGAGGTCTTCCTCTGAGTGAATAACGGTAGTTGCCACTGGATCCAGATCGTTTGAGGATACCTTTTTGGGAACCTGCCTTGATTAAATCCAATAAGGTTTTGGTGGGATCAGAATGTCCTCGGATGGCGATGACAGCATTGCCAAATCGTTGCGACGATTCTATCACACGCTGGAACTCAGCCCCATATTGTACTGCGCTGAAGCCGGTCTGGTTGGGCTCGAAATTGATGGTGAAACTCAAGATGGTCTTTTCATCTAGTTCACCGCCTGAGCTGAGCAACTCAATTTCTTCCAAGACGGCTTCAGCCCGGAATCGCTCCCCGCGTTCCATGGTGGTTTTGGTCAGGTATTTAAGGAAACGATCAGATTGGTAGTTGAGTCCGGAAGGGAGCAGCCCCATTTTTTCTTTGGCGTAGCCTTGGCTTACAGCCAGGTTGAGAGCTGATTGTTGAAAAGACTCAAATCCTGTTAAATTACCCTGTTGGGTGAAGAAGTTGACGTTGCCTGGGTAGAGGGCAAAGGTGCAGTCCGATACCAGTCCGTGACCTTCCTCCAAAACGGGGATGACCTCTTTGCCGTAGATGTTCTGGGCCATGGTCAGGATGCGCTCATACTCAGCTGAGCCGCCTGCCTCATACTTGTTTTTTAGGTCGATGAGTTCTTCGCAGCCTTTGAGGTAGCCCGCCACGAATTTGTCGATGAGATCGCGATTGGCATCAAAGAAATCTTTGCGACAGACATACACATCAGCAATGGATCGTGACAACTCGGCTGTTGAAACCAGGACGTGAGCGCCTTGAATGGTCCCTTCAGCTCCAGTTCCCGTGGCATCTATCCCGCCGCACAGGCCCAGCATGTCGGGGGTGATCGCAAAGCAAGCATCCACTGCAGGGTTGTTTCGTAGGATTTCGGCTGGGGAATCACTGCTGCCGGTGAGATCTTTGGCCCAGATAAGACGTATATCCGACCAGCTTAGTTGGGCGGTTTTGAGGATGTCATCAAGCATGCCGACATGGGGGCCGCCTTGCTGAATGGCAATGGTTTTCCCTTTGAGATCGGAAAGGGTCTTGAGCCCCTGTCTGGCCACCAGGTGATCGCCAGCTGACCAGGTCATCTGCAGGATGACGACCCCTTTGGTGCGAGGATCCTTACCGATGATTTCAGAGGCCAGGCCCATCATGCGAAAGGTGCCGCGCAGGAAAGGGGATTTTCCTGACATGTAATCCCTGATTTGCTGGGCAAAATCATCTGCAGGTTGCATGTCGAAGGAGAGTCCCTGCTGTGCAAAGATGGATCCTTGGGTAGTCTGCAAACCCCCGTTTGCATGAAACGTGGCCACATCGCCACCCCAAGTAATATAAGGAAGCTGAAGCTGTTTGCTCTTGGAGACCGGGCCGATGGCTGGGCTTCCGATGGAGGCCCTGAAGTCCTGCCCTTGAGCTTGGATGTTTGGGGGCTCGATCGCGATGCAAGCAGTGGCGATCAGGCAACGGAGGGCGAGGTTTAGAAGTGGGATCTTATGTTTCATAGGATGGTCCATTCATTCCAGATTGTTGTTTAAACAGCCTTTACTAAAGATTTTGGCCATTTTTTCTGATCTTGCAACTACAACAATCCGTTTCTTTTGTAATGGCCCCGCGAATAGAATGTAAAACCATCGGCTAGAGGGGACTACTGCTGGCCATTGACCTTGGTTGAGTTTTTAATCATGCTTGATCCATGGGTAATTCGTTCGGTCAGTTATTCCGAATTGCCACCTGGGGGGAATCCCACGGTGGTGGCGTTGGTGTGGTTGTAGATGGTTGTCCGCCTTGTGTGCCCATCACCGCCGAAGAGATTCAGATCGAACTGGATCGTCGTCGCCCAGGTCAGTCCAAGATTGTCACGCCTCGCCAGGAAGCCGATCAGGTCGAAATCCTTTCAGGGGTTTTTGAAGGCAAAACCCTGGGAACCCCCATCATGATGTGGGTGCGCAACAAGGATGCTCGTCCAGAGGCCTACGCTGAAATGGCAGTCAAATTTCGGCCTTCACATGCCGATTTTACCTACGAAACCAAATATGGCATTCGTAACCCTCATGGTGGAGGTCGCAGCAGCGCCCGTGAAACCATCGGCCGGGTCGCAGCCGCTGCGGTTGCCAAGAAAATTTTACACCAGGAATACGGCG
>JALRAZ010000304.1 GCA_023257935.1 Verrucomicrobiota bacterium | reverse complement strand
GACCTTCAGGCCAGTCTCGATCGAAACCTCCTCCCGCGATGGATCAATCTCAAAATAACGATCCAGGCAGACATCCCCCAGGATTGCCAGCTTCAGCTCATCATAGCGATCGAGCAAATCCCGCAGACCTTCAAGATGCATCATCGCCTTGGATCGCCTGTTGAAGACGGTGGGTGAAAACAGCATTGTCACACTGGAGATACTCCATCCTACCTCCCATGCGAGAGAAGCTCTTGCAGAATCTTAAATAATAGGCCGGATGCGTTTTGGGGGGCTCTCCCTGACTCCAGTCCCAACCTCCACCATCCTGAAGATCCACGACATAGATCGAATGCCCAGAAACGGCTTCCTCGCCTCGTTGGAATCTTAGGTTGTGCACACAACTTAAACTTTTTTCAAACACCTGTGGTCCCATGATGGCTGAGCCGATAGAGAGGACAACGCCTCCATCGAGTCGGTCAACCGCTTCGCAGAAAAGATCGAAATCTCTCTCAGCAGCTCTCCCTAAAACACTTCCCATGAAAGCAGGGTGATTGGTGATGATGTCATAACCGATGCCAGGATGCACGCTGACTGGAACGCCATGCTTGTAGGCCTGTGCCAGGATCGATGCACTCTTCCATGGGTGCGGCATGCGATGCAATGTTTCCGCATCCGGATAGCGCTTGCAGAGACTCCGATAATCCACTCTGGCTGAGGCAAGCGGATGAAAGGGTTCTTCCCTGATCATCGCATCGAGCTTGGCAAGTTCCAAGGGTGGCATGCCATCATCAGCAATCCATTGCCCGAGGCAAGCGCCGTAGCCCTTGCCCTCGAGGGCCCCGCGAGCCAGCGCCATCATGATGGCGCGACCGGTTTCTTCCCATGCCCCGAATGTGCCTGCTGCCACGTTACGCTGGACTGATTCAGTGGAGCGGCCGTGGTGGGCATACTCAAAATCATGAATCGTACCTGCGCCGTTGGTAGCGAAATGGGTGATCCAGCCTCCCTGCATCATGGCTTCCAATAGCGGGCAGGCCCCATTGCGAAGTAAGTGAGCCCCATAAATCAGCATCACACTGGCCCCTCTGGCCCTTGCTTGTTGTATGTCTTGGGCGCAACGGTTTATTTGCTCCTGCAGGGCTTGGTTGACAGGGGCAGGGGAAGACTGTGGGGAAATCAGGATGTCTTCGACAGCGCTCAAGCTTTCCCGCTGACTTAAGGGATAAACTTTGAGTGATTGCCGTTCAAAGGCTCTGGGGGGTCGGGGTTGCTCACTCATGGGATATTAGAATGCCGGCATGGCAGTCAGTTGGGGCAGCAGCAGATCGACGTCCCTGAAATCAGCAATGACCACATCGGCGCCGACACCCTTTAGCCGCTGATGTTTCCATGAATCTACCTGACCGCTCCCGTTGTGAGCTTCATCGCTTGCCACGGCGATGGCCAGGCCTCCAACATCGCGCGTATTTTCAATTTCTACATAACCATCTCCGAAGGAAAGCAGGCACTCCCCGGGTATCTGATTTTCGCTCAGGATGCGTTGGATAATCATTTTTTTTGAAAAGGCCCGGTAATCGTCCTGAGCGCCGTAAATATGGCCCTTAAAAAAATGGTCTATACCAAGCATGGCAGCCTCTTCCTTGACAAACATTTCATCGGTGCCGCTAGCAAGGTAGATGGGTAAATCCTGCTCGGCTAATTTTTCAAGCAGGTGCCTGGCTCCATGAACAAGGACTTCATCCTGACTCAGGCTGCCATCGCGTATGGCCTCTTTGCGCTGAGCAATCCGCTGGTCGAGCCTGCGCAGATACTCATGCTTATACCACAGGGGATCCTGAGGTTGACCGCCACGCTCCTTGACCCGTTCTGCAAGCTGGATCATCTGGTAGATGGTCTGCTTGCCGTTGAGTTTCATGATGTCATCCATCAGCATGGCCTCCACGCTTGCCTGAGTTTCACCCGCAGTTTGAGGTAGCATTTCAACAAACATGGGAAGCATGACCTGAGGCCACCCCTCTCTTACCAGCGACAGGGTGCCATCAAAATCAAACAGGACATGCTGAATGCGATCCCGTTTCACGAAGTGGGGAGAAAATTCTACAAACCCCTGCCATGCTGTTTGTTCTTCAGCCATCATTTAATTCTGCCAAAGGCCAAGAGGCCATGCAACACTCGTCGATCTGAGACATAGACTTCCTGACTGACTAAGTTGACAAAGTCAAAATGGGTTTGAATCCCTTGCTGTGTCGTGCCTATGCTTTTGGTGTAACGGTTTGTCGGGCGATACGCATCATGAATGATTCCTCCAAGAAGGCAGAACTTGTCAAAAACCTATCCCTCTACAAGGAATTCCAGGCTGAAAGAGAGGAAATTCTCAGGCACAAATGGATCGAGTCAGAAAAGGCCGGCTACGACATCGGCTTCGATAAGGCGCTGGTTGATTGGATGGTGAATCATCGCCCAGCCTGGAGAAAATCGCGTCAGATAGTCGATTGAACCCACCTCTTTGAGTGATATCTCACTCGAGGCCCTGATCATGTTATGAAATCAGCTTTCACACACCGGACCGGTGAGCAAGTGCAGACCATGGTGGATTCCATGGCTGATGCCATACTCCGTGATCATCAGTGCGAGTCCAGGCTTGCCTTGGTAGGGATTCAACAAAAGGGCGTTCTGCTTGCGCGGGCCATCCATCAAAAACTCCAGGCAACTAGATCGGATCTTCAGCTGGTTTTTGGGGAGCTGGATGTGGGCCTTTATCGCGATGATCTC
Organism: Verrucomicrobiota bacterium; assembly: GCA_023257935.1. Taxonomy (GTDB): domain Bacteria; phylum Verrucomicrobiota; class Verrucomicrobiia; order Limisphaerales; family AAA164-E04; genus UBA7971. The sequence goes on along the minus strand of JALRAZ010000304.1, from coordinate 5,959 downwards.
TCCTCCAATCCTGCCCCGGTCATGAACCCGACCATGATTCCAGAAAGCCTGGAGGATGCGGTGCTCATACTCGTCGATGATGTGATTCAGAGCGGGCGTACCATTCGAGCGGCCTTGGATGCCATCCTTGATTTTGGTCGTCCGCGACGTATTCAGCTTGCCGTGCTGTTTGACCGAGGGCAGCGCCAGCTGCCCATCCAGCCTGATTATGTAGGAGAGGCTGTTGAATTGGAGCCAGAAGAGTTTATTATCCTGAAAACGCTGGAAGCAGGTAGCGGCCTTGAAGTATGTTTAACCCAGAAATGAGTTGGGCTAAAAGGCATCTACTAGATATTCAGAGTCTTACCAAAAGTGAGATTTTGACTGTTCTTGATACTGCCTCGGTGTTCAAGCAAGTCGGCCAGCGGGCCATCAAGAAGGTTCCCGCCCTCAGAGGCAAGACAGTGGTCAACCTTTTTGTCGAACCTTCTACCCGCACGCGCGTCAGTTTTGAGTTGGCTGCTCAGCGATTGACCGCTGACATCGTCAATTTCACCACCGAAGCCTCTTCCTTCAAGAAAGGGGAAACCCTCAAGGATACGGTTCGCAACCTTGAAGCCCTTACCGCTGACATCATCATCATCCGGCACCAGTCTGCTGGCGCAGCTCATTTTCTTTCCCGATTCACCAAAGCTTCAGTGATCAATGCCGGGGATGGGGCACACTCTCATCCCACCCAAGCCCTCCTTGACCTTTACACCATGCGGGAGCACAAGGGAGACCTCAAGGGCAAGCAGGTGACCATCCTTGGAGACATCCTCTTCAGTCGAGTTGCCCGTAGCAGTATCTGGGGTCTCAGGAAATTGGGGGCCCAAATCACACTGTGCGGACCACCTACCCTTGTTCCCAAATCGTTGGAAAGCATGGGTTGCCGGGTGACCTATGACATGCAGGAGGCGCTTGCCCAAGCCGATATCGTGAGCTTACTTCGCATCCAGCATGAGCGTCAGCAACAGAGCATGTTTCCCAGTCTTGGTGAGTATTCAAAATTTTTTGGTCTCAACAAGGAGCGGTTAAAATGGGTGCGCCCTGACGCCCTGATCATGCACCCAGGGCCCATCAACCGAGGAGTCGAAATAGACAGTGATATTGCCGACAGTGAACGCAGTGTCATCCTCGAGCAAGTGACCAACGGGCTGGCGATACGCATGGCTGTCCTCTTCCTAGTCAATGGGGGGCAGCATCCTCAGGATCTCCCGGCTTGCGATCTTTCGGTTGAGGCCTAACACCCTTTTTTCATGGAGATGAATCCACGACATCGAGTCACAAACATTTGCCAACTCATAACGCTCGCAGGGGTTTTATTTGGCTTCACAGGTTGTCATACCTCCAAACTCACTGAGCCGGCCCGTAGTGTGGCAGAACAGGTGCTGATAAGTCATGCGGCTGATCAGGCGATCGCCCAACTAGATTGGGGGAGCATCGCTGGTAAGAAAGTTTTTCTGGATGTTCAGTATCTGGAGAGTATCGACGCAAAGTATGTGACTGGGGCCCTCCGTGAGTCATTGGGACATGCCGGAGCCGTGCTCGTCGAGAAGGCTGAGCTGGCAGAATGGGTGGTTGAGCCCCGTAACCGTGGGCTGGGTATGGATACCCGTGCAGCCCTCTTTGGTTTGCCTGCCATGGAGATACCGGTGCCTTTTGCCGGGCGCGTTGCTTCACCCGAACTCGCCCTTTACAAGGCTAACCTTGCCGACTCAATTGCCAGTTTCGCCGTGGTGGTGCATGAACGCGTGGACGGACTCTCCAGGGTGGAATCAACAGAGGGTGAGGGGACAGCTAAATTCAACCAGTATCAGATCCTGGGTCTGATCAAGTGGCGTTCGAGCGATGTCAAAGCCATGCGCTCAACTTACAGCTCACTCAAACAGCGCCTGCTTGACTAGCCACGCTCGCTCCTGCTTCGAACTTGAGCTGAACGTGAATGCCATCAAACTGCATCTGCTTAGGTTCATTCAATCGAGATATTTCAATACATGACAAAGACAACCTCCTATCGCATTGAGAAAGATACCATGGGCGAGGTCAGCGTTCCCGCTGAAGCCTATTGGGGAGCACAAACCCAGCGCTCGCTGGAAAACTTCCGTATCGGGCAGCAGAAAATGCCAACGGAAATCATCTCGGCTTTTGCTTACCTCAAGAAAGCCGCTGCCCTGACCAATCAGGCCTGTGGGGTCCTTTCAGAGGACAAGGCCCGTCTGATCGCGCAGGCCTGTGATGAAATTTTGGATGGAACTCTTGAGGATCAGTTTCCTTTGGTCGTGTGGCAAACTGGCAGTGGGACTCAAAGTAACATGAACGTCAATGAAGTGGTCGCCAACCGAGGCCACGTGTTGCAAGGGGGTGACTTGCTTGACGAGGCTAAAACGCTTCATCCCAACGATGATGTGAACAAATCGCAGTCTTCCAATGACACCTTTCCCACGGCCATGCATATCGCTGCCTACCGCACCTTGGTGGAAGTGACCCTCCCCAAGGTCAGGCAAATGCGTGAGACCATGGCAGAAAAGGCCAGGGCCTTCATGGATGTGGTTAAAATTGGCCGAACCCACTTCATGGATGCGACCCCCTTGACCCTGGGTCAGGAACTTTCCGGTTATGTCAGTCAATTGGATCATGGTATCAAGGCCGTGGAGCGATCACTGGATCATCTCTCCGAATTGGCCTTGGGTGGAACCGCTGTCGGTACGGGGCTTAACACCCCTGATGGGTTTGCGACCAAAGTGGCTGAATGCATTGCTCAATTGACTGGGTTGCCATTCAGGAGTGCTGACAACAAGTTCGAAGCCTTGGCCGCACATGATGCCATCGTCGAGTCCAGCGGAGCTTTGAAGACTTTGGCAGTCAGCCTCATGAAGATAGGTAATGACATACGCATGCTCGCTTCTGGTCCCCGATGCGGGATCGGAGAGGTGATCATCCCTGAAAATGAACCCGGCTCCTCCATCATGCCGGGCAAAGTCAACCCAACTCAATGCGAGGCCTTAACCATGGTCTGTGCTCAGGTCATTGGTAATGATGCGGCCATCGCGGTAGGTGGGATGAATGGTCATTTTGAGTTGAACGTCTTCAAGCCAGTCATGATTTTTAACTTTCTGATGGCGGCGAGAAACTTGGGTGATGCCTGTGCGTCTTTCAACGACCATTGTTTGGTAGGGCTGGAGCCTAATCGCCCCGTCATTGAGAAGAATCTCGAGAATTCTCTCATGCTGGTGACCGCGCTGAATCCCAAAATAGGGTATGAAAATGCAGCACGCATCGCCAAGAAGGCGCATGCTGAACACACGACCCTGCGAGAGGCCGCCCTAGAGCTTGAGCTCTTGAGTGATGAGGAATTTACCCAGTGGGTAGATCCGGGTAAGATGATTGGTCACAAACCCCGGGTAGATTAGGAACAGGGGAAGCGACGACTTGCTCAGACACTGGGTGCGGCCTAAATTATTCTCATGAACAAAACACCTTTTTTCCTGGGGGATGCCCTGTTACTAGGATTGGCTTCCTGGATGATCATTGATCATGGAGGTCTTCCCGAGGGAAGCCGACTGATTCTGGTCGTGATTTGCGTCCTGGTTGGCATTCTTTTCAGTCTGCTACCCTTCCTGGTAGACCAGCGCGCAAGCCTCAAGCGCGAGGAGTGGTCAGGCATGGCAAGTATTGGTGAACAGCTTCAGGCTCTGCCTGATCTGCAGCGACAGATTCAGCTGGCCACCTCCCAGTGGCAATCCATTCAGGAGCAAGGCAAGGCCACTGTTGCGGAAGCTGACAAGGTGGCTCAGTCCATGACCCAGGAGTCAGCCCGCTTCCTAGAGGTCATGCAAAGCATTGATGTGGCCGAAAAAGAGCACCTACGAGTTGAGCTGGAAAAATGCAAACGTGGTGAACGGGATTGGCTGCAGGCCAATGTGCGAGTTCTGGATCATGTTTTTGCCCTCCACCGGGCTGCCGTGCAATCAGGGCAATCTAAGCTGATTGAGCAAATCACGCATTTTCAGCATGCCGTGCTCGATGTCATGAAGCGGCTTGGGGTGGGCTTGCATGAAGCTCAGGCCAAGGCCTCTTTTGATGAAGGCCTGCATCAGGTGCTAAACCAGAATCCTACCGAATTCAAGCAGCCCGTGGTTGGTGAAACCCTGGCTCCAGGGATCACCTTTCAAGGGCGAGAGGTTAGGCTGCCCTTGGTTAAATTAGTGGAAGGCCAGGAAGAAGCTTCGCTCAAAGCTCAGACGGCTGCTAAGAACAAAACTGCCAGAACCAAGGCAGTCGCTCAGGATGTGACGATCGAATCTGAAGCTGATGAAAATTTGCCCGATTCGTCGACCACAAAAACCGACTCCGAAGACCTTTTCGAAGCCTCCTGATGGCCCTTCGTGGACGAAGGTTTTTCTTTTTTCCACGATATCATTCTGTTCTGATCCCGTTCTGATTTAGTTGTCTCACCGAACCCATGATGACGAGTACCCAAATCCGCCAATCCTTTCTCGATTTCTTTCAATCCAAACAACACAGCATCGTCGAGTCCTCCAGCTTGATGCCCGATGCGCCGAACTTGTTGTTCAGCAATGCAGGGATGAACCAGTTTGTCCCTATTTTCCTGGGAGAGATACCTTGCCCCTACAAGCCTGGACGAGCTGCTGATACCCAGAAGTGCATCCGAGCTGGTGGTAAGCACAATGACCTCGAGGATGTCGGGATGGATACCTACCATCACACTTTCTTCGAAATGCTGGGTAATTGGAGTTTTGGAGATTACTTCAAGCAGGAAGCCATTGAGTGGGCATGGGAACTTTTGACTGAAGTTTGGAAATTTCCCAAGGAGCGTTTGTATGCCACCGTCTACAAGCCAGATCCAGCCAAGGGAGATCCCGCTGATTTTGATCAACAGGCCTATGATTTCTGGAAGGCCATCTTCGAAAAAGCGGGCATGGATCCTGAAGTTCATATCGTTTACGGAGACAAGAAGGACAATTTCTGGATGATGGGAGACACCGGGCCCTGTGGGCCATGCTCTGAATTGCACGTTGATCTCACCCCAAAGGGCGACACAAAAGGTTCTTTGGTTAATCAGGATAGCCCACTTTGCATGGAAGTCTGGAATCTGGTCTTTATCCAGTTTAACGCCAATCCTGATGGAAGTTTCTCTGACTTACCAGCTCGGCATGTGGACACAGGCATGGGCTTTGAGCGTATTGCCAGCGTCATGCAGTGTACTAGGGGTTTTACGAAGTTTGACGGTATCATCTCCAACTACGAAACCGATATCTTCCGGCCCATTTTTGATCAGATCGAAAAACTCAGTGGGCATCGTTATCAATCCACCCTGCCTGAACCAGGTGCTGAAAATCTCACCGATCAGGAAAAAATCGACATCGCTTTCCGGGTGATTGCCGATCACATACGCACCCTGAGTTTTGCGATCAGTGATGGGATCCTCCCTGGCAATACGGACAGAAACTATGTCCTGCGACGTATTCTCCGACGTGCTGTGCGCTATGGACGTACCCTGGGTTTCACTGAACCTTTTTTCTACCAATTGGTTGATGTTTTGGCTGATACCATGGGTGAGATCTTCCCTGGGCTTGGCCAGCGTCGTCAGGAGATTCAGGCAACCATCCAATCCGAAGAGACTGCTTTCAATAAGACCTTGGATCGAGGCATTGCCTTGTTTGCCGAGCAGGCAGATCAGCTGGGCAAGGGCGCTACGCTAGATGGAACTTTCGCTTTCAAGCTTTACGATACGTATGGTTTCCCGCTGGACCTCACTGAGTTGATGGCTAGAGAGCGAGGCATCAAGGTGGACACCGAAGGTTTTGCCATCCATATGGAATCGCAGCGTGCCCAGGCACGAGCGGCCCAAAAGCAGGAAGTCATCGAGCTTTCGGCACTCAAGATCAAAAGTCCCACTGAATTTTTGGGTTTTGAA
>JALRAZ010000300.1 GCA_023257935.1 Verrucomicrobiota bacterium | reverse complement strand
CCTGTTCATCCAGCTTGGTTCGATAGGGTCCAGGAGCCAAATAAATGTGTTTGAGGCCCATCTTACTGGCCTGTTCAAGGATGCCAGCTTCTTGGACATCACTGATCACCAGAGCAATGTCTGCATCAAGCCTACCTTCCTGAACAGCCTGATGCAGTGCCACCATATTAGAACCTTTTCCTGAACCGAGGATTCCTATTTTGGGCCGACTAAGCATAAAGGAACATGTTGGGCTATGAGGGGTTTGGTGGCCAGCCTTAAGCGTCTTGCGGTCCCAATGGATCAGGTCAGAGAGAGATTGACAGTCATCGTGACCTAGCAGATTCTAGAAAGATGATTCCCCGCATGCAAAAGAACAGACGGGCTGCTTTTACCCTGATCGAACTACTCGTGGTCATCGCCATCATCGCCATTCTGGCAGGCATGATGCTTCCCGCTCTGAGCAAGGCCAAAAACAAGGCAACGGGCGCGGCTTGCGTTGGTAATCAAAAACAACTCGGGCTGGCTTTTTTCATGTATGCCGGGGACAACGCTGAAAGAGTGGTTGGTATGAGCACCTACCGACAGGGACGCGATTTCTGGACGGGTCCAAAACCTGTTGCTGATAGAACCCTTACCGGCCAGGAAAAAGCTCTGGCTGAGGCTCAAGAAGGCATCCGGCAGGGGAAACTTTTTACATATGCTTCGGCTGTGGGTTCATGGCACTGTCCAGGCGATGGCCGAACAAAGCTCAAGCCAGGCAATGGTTTTGCTTACGATAGTTACGGGGGCGCCGGTGGCCTAGATGGTGAAGATAGCGCTAACTGCATCACCAAGATGGACTCCATCATCTTCCCTTCCCGAAGCTATGTCTTCGTGGAGGAGGCTGACAACCGAGGCTGGAACCTTGGCTCGTGGCTCATCAACCCAGATCCCAATACCTACACCTGGGTGGATGCAGTAGCATTATGGCACTTGGACATGAGTACCCTAAGCTTTGCCGATGGACACGCTGACAGCCACAAGTGGCGAGGGGCTGGTATGCTCGAAGCATCCAAGGCTGCCCCCAGAGGTTCCAAGTTCGGTGTGACTGCCACCTCTGACCAAGACAAACAGGATATTTGGTACATGAAGTATGGATACGCTCACAAACGCTCGGCGCAGTTTGAAGAAAAGTGGGCAAAGATCGGTTTCAATCCCTGAGGCCGATAGCCTGAGTTCCTCGCAACCAAGCCGCTGTAGAGGGCTGCTAGCCTGTGATCCTGGGTTCATCTCCAAGTTGCATGATGCCAAGATCAACTTTGGGAGTTGCCTTCAAACTTAGATAACAGGAACTAGGCGAGCAGCCGGCATTGTCCTGATAGGATGGATCAATAGGCATCCGCCTCGGCAATTTGTACGCACAGCTGCAACTTGACTTCAGCTAAAAAAGCTAAGTTTGGCCTTACCGGATCAGCTTGGCTGTTTTCAAGTTGCTATAGAGGACCTAATCAACAGTCATATAATCAGCTGTGCTAATCGGGTCCTGCTTCCACTGATTGATTCCATAGCAGAGCCTGAGAAAACCGATCATGGCCCGGGCGAAAAAAATATTTTGCGAC
>JALRAZ010000409.1 GCA_023257935.1 Verrucomicrobiota bacterium | reverse complement strand
GAGGGTCTGTTGGTCCAGACATGGACTTCACTAACTTGGCCAATGATGCCGGCTCGAATCAGCTCCACCCCGCGTCGGATAGGTTCCCCGGCATGAGCCTGATTGCCCATTTGGGTGACAACGCCGGTTTCCTTGGCCACTTCGCTCATTCTTCTTGCCTCGTAAATCGAATGGGTCAAAGGCTTCTGGCAATAGCAGTGCTTGCCCATTTTCATGGCCATGATACCAGCCACCGCGTGTGTGTGGTCAGGCGTGCTCACGGTGACCGCATCAATCCCTTTTTCCTTTTCCAGCATGAGGCGAAAGTCCTTGTAGCGCCTGGCTTTTGGGAATTTGCGGAAAGTTTCGGCTGCACGCAGGTCATCGACATCACACAAGGCAACGATCTCTGCACCCTCGCGTGCGGCATCGTTGATTTCCCCCCTACCCTTGCCTCCGACCCCGATGCCTGCGAGGTGAACCCGCTCGTTGGCGCCAAAAACGCGACTGGGTAGAAATTGAAAGGCCATTGCGGAGGCGGCGCTGGCTCCGACGAACGATCTACGGGACAGGGTTGTTTTCATGAAATCGATGGGCAGGGCCCTTGGGGGGTTGGGTGATACTTAAATTTTGAGTCAGGCCTGGTTTGGGAACAAGTAAAATGAGGCCGATGAAGGCGAGAGGGACTTCTAATTGCAATGCACCTTGGATGGGGCATAATTGCCCTCAACTGATATGGAAAAAGTGACAATTATTGGAACCGGATGTGCCGGTCTGACGGCTGCGATTTACACGGCCCGAGCCAATCTCAACCCCTTGGTGCTTACAGGAACCATGCCGGGTGGCCTGCTGACGACCACCAGCATTGTTGAAAATTTCCCGGGTTTTCCCGAGGGAGTCGATGGGTTTCAACTCATGCAGCATCTTCAAAAACAAGCCGAGCGTTTTGGCGCCAGGATTGAATTTGGCACGGTCGATGCCTGCGATTTGAGTGGGGAAAACCCCAAGCTCACCGTGGATGGCAAGCCCCTGGAGACCCAAACCTTGATCATTGCCACGGGTGCGGGGCACCGCCACCTTGGCCTCGATAATGAGGCTAAGCTTGAAAATAAGGGAGTGACCTACTGCGCCACTTGCGATGGAGCGCTGCCTATGTTCCGAGATAAGCCTTTGGTTGTTGTGGGGGGCGGGGACTCGGCCTGTGAAGAGGCAACTTACCTCACCCGGTTTGCTTCCAAAGTCTACCTGGTTCACCGGCGTGATGAGCTCAGAGCCAGCAAAATCATGGCCGAACGTGCCATCGGGCATGATAAAATCGAGATGGTATGGGATTCGGTGGTCACCGATATTCATGGGGTGGATGAAGACGCTGTCACGGGTATCCAATTGGAGAATCTCAAGACAGGCGCGTCGACTCGGCTTGATTGTGCTGGCGTCTTTGTCGCGATTGGACATGTCCCAAACACCCAACTATTTCAGGGTCAACTAGCCATGGACCAAGCGGGTTATATCCTTCCTGAAAAAGGGAGTCGTACGACCGCCAAGGGAGTCTTCGTCGCTGGGGACTGCGCTGATCAGGTCTATCGTCAGGCGATCACCGCCGCTGGCATGGGATGCATGGCGGCCATTGATGCCGAACGCTACTTAGGCGAACTGGCATCTTGATGGGTGTTGGGTGCCGATGCCTGCTGAGGCAAGGGCGCTTTCACAAGGGTCCAGCCAGTGTAGGCTAGGGCTATGCTGATGAGCGGGGTCAACCAGTTCAGCATGGCCCAAGGCAGGTAAGCTAGGGGGGAAACAGCCAGCGTCGTTGCCATGAAAGCCCCACACGAGTTCCACGGAATGAGTGGCGAACTTAGGGTGCCGCCGTCCTCAAGTGCCCGAGAAAGGTTTTTGGGGTGCAGGCCTCGTTGTTGGTATGCCTGGCGATACATGCGCCCGGGAAGGATGATGGAGAGGTATTGATCCGGGGCTAGTAGGTTGACGCCCAGCCCGGTGGCGATGGTGGTGGTGACCAATGAACCGGTGGAACGCGCCAGTCGCAGGGCGTTTGCTGCCAGCACGTGGAGCAAACCGATGCGCTCCATCAACCCGCCAAAAGCCAAAGCACACAGGATCAGAGCGACGGTATGCATCATGCTGTCCAGACCTCCTCGACTAAGCAGCTCATCAACCATTGCATTGCCTGATTGCATGACAAACCCATGGTGGGCGATTTCGAGCAGAGCGCCAGGTTTCACGCCTTGAACCCCCATGGCCAGGATGCCCCCAGATACGATTGCCACGACCAGGGCCGGCAGGGCCGGCCACCTGAGCAAGACCATGATCAGAACCAGAGCAGGTGGCAGCCATAACCAGAGACTGGGCGTAAACTGCTGCTCAATAGTCTGAGTGATGGCTTCAACCTGTCCCATGGACTCCTGCCCACGCATGCCCTGGAGCCCTAGGAAGAGGTAGGCCAGCAGACTGAGCCCTAAGGCCGGCAGGGTGGTGTAGAGCATATGATGGATGTGCTCAAAAAGCTCCGAGCCTGCTACGGCTGGAGCCAAGTTCGTTGAGTCGGAAAGTGGGGACATTTTGTCCCCAAAATAGGAACCCGAAATAATAGCCCCAGCTGCCATGGGAGCTGGGACATTCAGCCCTGCTGCCACGCCCATCAAGGCGATACCCACGGTGCTGGCTGTGGTCCAAGAACTGCCCGTTGCCAGAGAGACAATCGCGCAGATCAAGCAAGCTGCAGCAAGGAATAAACCCGGGGACAGGAGCTCAAGCCCATGCAAGATCAAGTTGGGAACAATCCCGGCAGCGATCCACACACTGATCATGATCCCGATGATGCAGAGGATCAGGATGGCCTTCAGTCCCATGGCAATGCCATCCAGTATCCCTGCTTCCATGCTTGCCCAGTCATGGCCGAGATACCAGCCCACGCATGCCGCCATGACCGACCCCATCAGCAGGGGGATGTGGGCTTCCCCTCCAAATTTTAACAGCGTCACCCCGATGCAGAGCATCAACCCGAGGACAGGAATCATGGCGTGCCATAACTTGGCCTTGGTAGCTGGGCCGTGGGAAGGATCACTCATGAGTTAGCTCGTCCTTTGGAGTAGAAAAAACCAGGTGGGTGAATGTCGCTGACCGGGACACATCCCTCTGAGGCGACATGGCTAGCACTCAAAGTTTAGTGCTCATGAGGCTCGTGTTCGCAGATGCAGGCGTATTCGTGCAGTTGACAATCCGGGCAGGTATCCATGTTCAGATGGAATCGCTCATAGATGACAGATTCAGAGTCAGGGGAGCTGATTTCAAGGATGACGGGAGGATTTCCGGCCGCCTCAAGCGGCTGATCTGATACCAGCCAACTTACTTTTTTCTCAAAGGAAACCCGCGTGGGGTTGGCTCGATCTCCCATTGAAAGATGGATTTCCAGATTGCCTGGTTCCATGGGCTTGAGGCTGTCGTCAACATAGGTGATTCGCGCATGCTGGTCTTCGGGTTGAATCCAGAATTCAAGATGAGGCTCCACCTTGGCGAGCAGCTTACCGCCATTGGGACCCGCCACCAGGTGATCGTGATGATCTACTTCGCCCTCATGAGTATGAGAGGTCGTATTACCATGCGAGTGGCTGGCGAGGGAGGAGGTCGCTGCAGACGAATCCTCCTGGGAAGCATCCTGCGATGGGCTGCAGGCGCACCACACGCATGCCAAGGCTGAAGTGATGAGAAGGTTGTGTTTCATGATGATGTTTCTAGCGGCTGAGGTCTCCCAAGGCTAGGCTGAAGCGGCTACTTTTTTGCGGACAGCCTCCAGGGCCTGCTTCCTGCCAAAAGCATGGAAGAAGGCTGGAGTGACTCCAAGCCCAAGTAGGGTTGAACTCACCAAGCCTCCCACAATCACAATGGCGACAGGCCGCAGGATTTCCTTGCCTGGTTCGCCCGCAGCCATGACCAGAGGCAGCAGTGCAATCCCGGCAGACAGGGCGGTCATCAGCACGGGAACTAGGCGCTCGAGGGTCCCACGCTCGATCATGGACCGACTGAATGCCTCACCTTCGTGGCGCATGAGATGCAGGTAGTGGGAGATCATCATCACGCTGTTGCGGGCGGCAATCCCAGCAACAGCGATGAGTCCAACCAGGGTTGCGATGCTGATGTTGTCGGTGGTGTAGTGGGTCAGGAAAAGCCCGCCAACCAGCGCGATGGGGATATCTAGCATGACCTGCATGACGAATACGGGCATACCGAAATAGGTGTAGAGCAGTAGCATCATCACGATCAGGATGATTCCGCTGAACAGGAAAATCCTCCGACTGGCTTCCTGCTGTGCCTGAAACTCGCCTTCGTAGCGGATGTAATAACCCTCTGGCAGCTTGATTTCTCGGGCAACACGATCCTGCAGGCGAGTGACCAGGGACTGCAGGTCTCGCTGGGTCGGGTTGATGCTGACGACAAAGCGACGCTGTGTGTTTTCCCTTTGGATGACATTGGGCCCCTTGCCGTGACCGACCGTGGCAACCATCCGAAGCGGGATTTGACTCCCGTTTTCCGCTTGGATGTAAAGGTTCTCAAGCTGCTGGGGATCCTCCCGCCACGCCTCCGGAAGTCGTACCATCAGATCAATGGTGCGAGGCCCTTCAAAGAGTTGTTCGACTCGGATACCACCGATCATGCCAGAGAGTTGTTGGTTGAGCCTCCCCGGGGTAACCCCATAGGCGAGGGCTCGCTCACGGTCGATGCGGATCTGCAACTGCATGATCGGGGCCTGCTGTTCGACCCGCGCATTCTCCAACCCAGGTATTTCCTTGGCGAGGGTGGCAATGGATTGGCCGATGCTCCTGAGCGTGTCGAGGTCTTCACCAAAGACCTTGATGGCGACCTTGGCCGAAATCCCGCTCAGCATGTGACCGACGCGATCGGCCAGGGGACCACTCAGTACGCTGAAAGTCCCTGGAATGGTGCGCATGGTCTGGCGTATATCTTCGAGGATCTCAGCGCGGCTGCGTTGGCTTGGTTCGAAATCGATGTCAAATTCGACTGTCGAAACGGGGACGACATGATCCCCGCGCTCAGCTCGTCCCTGTCGCCGTCCCACCTTCCTGACCTCAGGGATCGCCAGCAGGAGTCGGTCGGCGATGTCGGCAATGGAAGCGGTTTGAGCCAGGGATGTCCCAGGGGCTGCAGTGAGGGCTACCAGAGCGGTTTCTTCTTCAAAGGCAGGGAGGAAGTCTTGGCCCATGGATGGGTAAATTGCCAGGGCTGCTGCGACGAGAGTGCCAGCCAGACTAAAAACGATGAAGGGGTGATCCAGGGCGAGCCTTAGCCAGGTGTGACGGAATAATGCTTTCAGGGCCCGGACTAGACGCCCATCCCCATGATGGGCTGAGGGACCTGATTTTCCGGGCCGGAGGAGGATCGAGCACAGGACCGGTATCACAGTCAGAGAGATCACAAACGAGGCTGCCATGCTGACCATGGTGGCAATTGCAATCGGTGAAAAAAGCCGGCCCTCGACACCTGAAAGCCCTAGCAGTGGGAAGAAGACCAGGATGATGAACAAGGTGGCATAGAGGATGGAATGCCGGATTTCAGCCGAAGCGGCAGCAATCACCTTGAGATAAGGTTCGGGTTGGGTTTTGCCGGCATTTTCTCGCAGTCTTCTGAATACATTTTCCACATCGACAATCGCATCATCAACCACCATGCCAATGGCCACGGCAAGGCCGCCAAGGGTCATGGAATTAACGCTCAGATCCCAGAGGTGAAAGATCAGCAAGGTGCAGGCAAAGGAAAGGGGAATCGCCATCAGGGTGATCAGTGTTGTCCTCAGGTTGAGCAGAAACAGGAAGAGGATGATGGATACCATGATGCCTCCATCCAGAATGGCTTCCCTAAGGTTGCCGACCGCATTCTCGATGAAATCGGATTGGCGGAAAAGCGGCTCCAGCCGAATGTTTTCCGGGAGGTTTTTTTGAAGATCCGCAATGGCTTGTTCGACCTTCTGCGTTAGCTCGATGGTGTCAAAGCCAGGCGCCTTGGTGACACTCAGGATCACCCCTCGGATGCCGTTGACCGCAGCATCACCACGCATGGGTTCGATGTCCCAGACGACCTCTGCCACATCTTCGATCAGGAT
>JALRAZ010000385.1 GCA_023257935.1 Verrucomicrobiota bacterium | reverse complement strand
GGCCAGAATGGGCCATAGCATGAGGCAGTTTAATGCTGTGAACTGGCAAAGAAGTCTTCTGAACATCACTCATCATGGTAATGGTGATGGGATGGGCCTGCAACCGTTCAATCTACAGGCCTTGCTAAGGGCTTGAGGCGTAGCATTCGATGATGGCTTCCCTTGGATTTGTGACTGTATTGCCCTCAAAAGGCATCCGGCGCTAGCATGCCTTCTTTGATGAGCATGGCTTGCATGGCCTGGCGAGAGACCTGACATTTGTGAGCGTTATCAAGCAGTGGTTCCACCGTCGCAGGAAACCATGCTTGTGGCTTCCAGGGATCCAACCCAGCCACATTGATGGGTTCAATCGTTTCGGCCACCCATTGCCGAATTTGGTGGCTTCGCTCTGCCAGAGTCAGGCTGGATGTCGCCATTTTTCTGATGGCAGACAAAGTCTGTGATAGGGTTCCAGAGCGCTCTGGATCCTGTGAAAAAAGAAACCCTGGAGCAAGATGAGACTGATTAAGACGTCGTACTGTTTCAGCATAGCTGACTGCAGCGAAGTAGATGAGGGTGGTCGCTGCAAACATTTCGAATTGTCCCATGCATGCATAGAGCGTGCCGATGAGTTGATCCGACATCTTTAATTCATTTTGATTCAAACTGGCAATCTGGTCCCAGTTAGCCGGTTTCTCTCCCTGCCTCAGTGCTCCTACCTCAGGCAGGCTCTTAGCCAGGCGTTGAATGCCAAGCAAGGTCATGGGAAAACCAGTCGAAAGCAGTGGATCCACAAATCCAGCTGCCGAGGGGAGCATGATCCAGCGATCTCCCTTGATGCGATTGTAGCGAAAACCAACCGGGCATCGCTTCCGCATGGGATAGATGGCATTGGCTTGAGCCACCACGGGCCCTAGGGGGCCGGCCAAATCCAGAGCGTTTTGCCACATGCTTTCTGCTGAGGTGCCCTGTAGTTGGGGGTAGGCTGCCTGATCGAACACCACTCCAGCGCTGGTGGTGCCATGGTCAAAGTGAAGCATCCAGATCCATCCTCCTGGAATCAGGTAATGAACCGCAGCTTGGTGGGAAGGGTAGGGAGGCTTGTTTGAGGGCGAAGTTGCCTGGTCGGCAGGTGGACATTTCAGATCGGTAAAGTGACTGTATGCGCTATGGGTGGGAGGCGTTACCTCCAGTGGCTGAAGGGGGATCTGGCAAAGGGAGGCAATGGCGGAGGCTCCTCCTGAGGCATCCACCACCCATGAGGCCTGGATTTCGCTTGCTCCGGTTGGCCTCTGGACGCCCATGGTAATGTGCTCGGGCTGTTCCACCCACTCGGTGACCTCACTATGATCCCAGTAGTCAGCTCCGGCGTCCACTGCCTGTTCCAAAAGGTAGGCATCAAAATCCTCTCTCCACCAGTGGGTGTCGGCCAAATCGTTGTTGGGGCTGGCCGCGACCAACAACTCCTTCTTCCAGGAGCCTGGATGCTGGGCTGAAGCCTTTTCAGGGATGGCATGAAAGGTAAATCCCCTCTTCAGGCCTACGCGTAATTCGGGGTGGTCTTGTTTCCAACGGCTCCATCGGGTGAGCCCCTGCAGGCATTCCAGCTTGTATTCTCGAGAGATTTCATCAAGCAGCAGGTTGGTCAGTGGGGTGGTGGATTCCCCAATGACAATCCTTGGATGCTGATGTTTTTCGAGGATCAAAGTGCGGTAACCCTTACTGCGAGCTATCATGGCCATCAGGCTGCCAGCAAATCCAGATCCGAGGATGACCAGATCCCAAAGCATTGGCTTGGGTCTCATGAGCAGGACGGGCAATGGATTGCCGGGAGCATGGTCTGTAGACGGTTCATTTGAGTGAGGCGATCGACCCTGCTCTGGTTGCAGGTGGGGCAGGGGTTGAAGGTGTGCAGGTCCCAAGTATCAATGTGGAGTCTGCCTTGAGCCTGGTTCAGTCCTTCCTCGAAACAGCGTTCGATTGTATGCATCGTTGGAGGGGAAAAAGCCCCTTGAGCCTGCAAAGCCTCCAGAGCTCCGGCTCCCGGGCGAGCCGGGATCAGGCTTAGTTGGGCTGCTCCCTGATCCAGCGCGTAAGTAATGGTCTTCATACAGCTTTGTTGAGCCTGGGCAGGATCCACAAACGGAGGCTGAATCATGATGAAGGCACGATGGGCAATCCCATCATGCTTGAGCCGGTTGGCAGCTTCCTCGTAGTCCCTTAGCTGGAATCGCTTGTTGAGCTGTCTCAAGACAGTGTCATCAGCACATTCCAGGCCCATGGCAACCTCGAGGGAGGGTTTGAGTCGTCTGGCAAACTCACCCACTCGCTGATCAATCAGCCTGGGGTGTGATTCGACTACGACCGAATCGAATCCCTGCAGGGCATCGGCAATAGCCTGATAATCCTGAGGGTGGATGGCTCGCCGATCAAAAAAACTCCCGCTGTTGTAGAGCTTGATCCTTTCAACCGGTTGGGGAGAAGAGGCCGCAATCTTTTTGAGTGCATTTTTAAGCTGAAGGACCGCATGCCTCGGTGGCAGCGTATTTGGCGTGGTGTGTTGCCACAGGTCACACATGACACAGTTCCACGGGCATTCACGATTGATCAGGAAAACCACCGCTGTCTGGATGGGATTTCCCTCAATCGTCCATTCCTGCTCGATCAGCGTGTTGGCCTGAGCTTTGTCATCGGGTCGCGTGATGGGCGGCCGCAAGGCTCGTACCCACTGACTGCGCAACGCGGGCTGACTGGGAGCAGGGTTGAGCGGGATAGAGTCTTCCTCTCCCATGGGTTAGTCCTCCCCTGAAGCCAAATGCTCGATGCTCTCTCGCTCCATGCGACATACCTTCCAGTCTTCCAGCACGCTGGCGCCAAGGCCTTGGTAAAACTCAATGGCGGGTGTGTTCCAGTCAAGCACCACCCATTCGAAACGTGCGCAGCCTCGCTCAAGGGCCAGCCTAGCCAGATGCTTAAGCATTGCCTTGCCAATACCTTTGCCTCGGTGATTGGGTCTGATGAAGATATCCTCTAGGTAGAGGCCACGTTTTCCCTCAAAGGTTGAAAAATTGTGAAAGTAGATCGCATAGCCAACCACCTCTCCTGACCAGGAGGCCAGCACGACTTCGGCAGCGGGTGAGGGCCCAAACAGGGAGTCTTTGAGTGTTGACGCCTCAGCGGACACCTGATGGGAGAGCTTTTCGTATGCCGCGATTTCCCGAATCAGTTCCAGGATAATGCCGACATCCTCCACGGTAGCTGGATGAATGCCCAGCTCATCTGGCAGGGGTGTGGGATTCATTGGGCTGTGGGCATGGACCTGCCAGCTTGAGCGGATTGCAATCGGCCAAGTGCCTGAACCGCCGCATTGAATTCAGCCTGTTTCTTGCTTTCCTAATTTTTAATACTGCAAGAATGGCAAAAATATTAATAATTATTATTAGAAGATAAACAAAGAAATACCCCATATTAATACCTAAATGACTTTCTTAATATCAGCGCTCCTGCTGCCATCAACA
>JALRAZ010000187.1 GCA_023257935.1 Verrucomicrobiota bacterium | reverse complement strand
GAGGGTGAGGGCAACTTCGTGACCGGGTTGGCCACCTGCCGGGAAGAGGGTGTCCAATCGCGCCTGGGGGGATTGGGCCTGCATCCATCCGCCGAGGCCGAGGGTAAGCGATATCAGGCCCAGGCGACTGCCCCATGCCTTCCACCCCCGCATTGCTGGAAACCTACCTGCCACAGAAGCCCTCATGTTCCTAATGGTTGAAGAGAAATTCCTTGGTGTTGAGCAGGACCCATATCAAGTCCTCAATTGCCTCTCTTCGTGCCTTCTCCGGGGCCATGGGCACGGGCTCTCCTGCCTCGTTGAGTTCCATGCGTCCGGGACGATGCAGGTAGTCCATCGCTTCTTCGAGCTCGCGCTGTGTCGGTTGTCGTGCGAAAGCCTGCAGATAAAGGCTGCGAAGATTGGCCTCATCCTTTTGGGGCACATCGTTGGCAAAAACAGCGGCCCTTCCCTGATGGTTGCTCAGCTT
Organism: Verrucomicrobiota bacterium; assembly: GCA_023257935.1. GTDB lineage: Bacteria > Verrucomicrobiota > Verrucomicrobiia > Limisphaerales > AAA164-E04 > UBA7971. The sequence continues at coordinate 2,368 of JALRAZ010000187.1, read as the reverse complement.
CTCACCAAGTCCCTTGGCATTGAGCAAATGGAGGCTCTGAGCCAGGCTGGCATCGGTGGAACGTTCGCACTCGCAGGCCGAGGCGCTGTCAGGGCGACCAAAGACTGTGAGAAAATAGTGGTCCTTGTTGAAGCTATTGTCCGGTAGCTGGACCGCACGCAGGTTGGATGGCAGCCCGGCGAACGAGGTCTGGGTCTGTGTGAGGGAGTCGATGGCATCGAGCAGTACTTCAGCTTCCATACGCTGAGGGTAATGATGGGAAAAATGTTGGGTATCGACCGCATTCCATGCATTGGGCAAGGCACTCAACTGGTAGGTCTCAGAGCGGCAGATTTGCCTGGCCAGATCCTTGAGGTCAAAACCGCTTCGGATGAAATGGTCGGCCAGGGCTTCAAGCAGTGCCGGGTGGCTGGGGGGGTTGGTGGCCCGCATGTCATCTTCCGGCTCGACCAGTCCGCGGTTTAGGAAATGTTTCCAGTAACGATTCACTAGAGCGGGGGCGAAGAAGGGGTTCGCAGGGTCGGTCATCCAAGCTGCCAGCGAAGCCCGTGGATCTTCCTCAGGAGAAACCTCGACCGCTTCGGCCCCAAGGGCCACCGGCAGGAGGGTTTCCCGGGTCTTGGGATGGGTGGTCGAAGCTTTGCCATGCCGGTGAAAAAGGATGTCTTCTCCTGGTTGGGAGCCGCCTTCCCGTCCCAGGCGGGAGAAGTAGGCAGAGAATTGATAGTAATCTTTTTGACTCCATCGCTCGTAGGGATGGTGGTGGCACTGAGCGCACTTGAGTCGAGTCGCAAGAAACAGTTGGGCGGTGTCTTCGAGTTGTTCCTGCGTCTGGTTGACCTGGCGATACCAGGCAACCGGTGGGTTCTGAGCCATGTCTCCGGTGGCTGTGAGCAAGGCGGTGACAAAGCGGTCATACGGGGTGTTTTCGTAAAGGCTGTTTCGAATCCATCGATGGAAGGCGAGACTACCCCGGCGCTGCCGGTCGTCGTCGCGTCGGTTCCTCAGCAGGGCGGAAAACTTGTTGGCAAAGAAATCTGCGTAGTCACCGCTTTCTAGGAGGCGATCGATGGCTCTTTCCCGCTTGAGAGGATCCGGATCATTCAAAAAACCGAGAGCCTCATCCTCGGTGGGCAATCGACCGGCGAGGTCCAGGCTTACCCGGCGAAGGAAGGTTGTGTCATCGCATCGCTCGGATGGAGGCATGCCCAGTTTCTTGAGCTTTGCAAAAACCAGTTCATCAATGAAGTGATGTGCCGCGGGCCAGGTCGCACCGGCCAGGTCCATGCCCAGGGGAATGCTGGTGCGGAAGGTCGCCACCTTCCCGTGGTATCGGATCATCACCGAAAGATCACCGGGTTGACGGTAGAGCTGTAGGGTTCCTTCTGGGCTGATCTGAGCCATCTCCGGTTGATTGGCCTCATACAGAGCCGATCGAGTGACGTCTTCAGTGGATCCATCGCTGTAGTGGGCCATGACCACCAGCTGCTGCCTGCCTTCCAAAGCCATGATGCGTTCAGAAGGGATCACTTCGATCCGATCCAAGGTGGGATCTTGAGGGTTTCCGTAGGGCATGCCCTGTGCAATCCATCGTTTCAGGAGTCGGTATTCGTCCGAATCCTTTTCCATGCGCTTGCCCCCGCCGTGGGGCAGTTCCGCGATGGCCTTGAGCAAGAGCAGGCTCCGCTCGGGAGCGGCAGGAAAGATACGACGCCCCTTGGCTTCGCTGAGAATGAACTCGTAGTCCTCTTCGGGTTCAAAGCCAAGCAGCGAGAGCCTGAAGCCATTTTGCCCTTCGGATTTTCCATGGCATCCACCTCCATTGCATCCGGTCTTGGTAAAAATGGGAACCAGATGATTGGGGAAGTTGATTGGGCGCGGTGTGTCGACGCCCTCCACCTTGAAGGCCAGCGAGGTGCTGAGGGTTTCGCCCCAGCGGGCAGTGAGTGTTCCATCTCCATCCTGCAGCGCCCGCACCCGCCCACCGGGCAGGATGGCCGCCCGCCCCTCCGGCTTGGTTTCGAGGGTGACTTCATGAGTGACATCCCGCAGGCTTCCATCCATGAGGGTGGCACTCACCAGAACTTGCTGCATGGCCTCGGCTCCCTTGAGCATCAGGGCAGGCGATTCCCCCACGGGGACGTCGCGATCAAAATGAAGACGCAGTTTCGCAGGTTGGTCATGAAGGCTACCGGGAGTGCTGGCTCCCCAGGCAGTGCCTGCCAGGAGCAAGAAGACCCATGCGCTCGAAAGAACCAAGAAGCAAGCGGTCGCTTTGGTTGTGGGTTGGGTTATGAACGGGGGCATGTTTTTCGCATGGGAGGCATCACCACTCCCGCGATGGGTCAAATCAATTCCCTCATCGGCT
>JALRAZ010000048.1 GCA_023257935.1 Verrucomicrobiota bacterium | reverse complement strand
TATCAAGCCTGACCCCCACACGATCCAGAAGGCTGAGATGCAGGTTGGCAAGGGGGGTGGGTTGGTCATACCGAATATGTCGATTGCCTCGCATGCCCGTTGCGGCACCACCTGCTACCAGTGTAGGGAGGTTGGTATGATCATGAATGTTGGGGTTACCTATCCCACTACCGTAGAGGAGCAAAGTGCTATCCAGTAGGGACCCATCGCCGTCGGGGGTGGCCCGAAGCTTTTGGACATATTCCGAGAATAGGGAAACGTGAAACTGGTTGATCTTGGCCATGCGAGCGATCTTGTCAGGATCATTCCCATGGTGTGAGAGTGGATGATGGGGATCAGGAACCCCTATTTCTGGATAGGTGCGATTACTGGTTTCCCGGGCCAACTGGAAGGTGATCACTCGAGTCACATCTCCCTGATATGCCAGACACTGCAGGTCAAACATCAAGCGGGCATGGTCAGCATAGGCTGCAGGCACCCCGATGGGACGGTCCAAATCTGGCAAGGGATGATCACCGGCCGAGGCTTCGGCCTGTTGAATGCGGCGTTCCACTTCACGGATGGTCTCAAGATAGTCATCCATACGCACACGGTCGGCCGGACTCAATTCACGCTTGAGACGTGCCACATCCTGGCGAAAGGCATCAAGCAAACTAGCCCTTTGCTTCAGAGCTTCCTGGCGTTCCTGGGTGCTACCACCCTCCCCAAAAAGCGACTCAAAAACCAATCTGGGATGTGCCTCGGCTGGCAGGGGCGTGGTGGGAGTGGACCAGGAGAGGTTGTTTTGATACACGCAGGCATAGCCATTGTCACACTGACCCACATTTTGCATCAAATCCATGGAAAGCTCCAGAGAAGGCAATTGTGTGTGCTGACCCAGCTGCTTTGCTGCGACCTGATCAACGGTCGTACCGAGGTAGTAATCATTGCCTTCGGTGTGGCGTGCCTTGGCAGCACTCAGGAAAGAGGAATTGGAGGTCGCATGGGACCCAGGGTATGCGTTGGCCAGTTCCATATTGGTCAGCACGCTGAGCTGATCACGCACTGGTGCAAGCGAATCAAGAATGGGTGAAAGCTTGCTTAGATCACCCTCGCTGCCTGGAGTCCAACGAGATTGATCACACCCCATGGGCATGAAGATAAAACCCAGACGCTTGGCTTGCCCAACAGGCGTCTTGGAGGCAGCCGTGGCAGCTGGAATCATGGCATCGAGCATCGGAAGTGCCATGGAGGCACCGACGGTTCTGAGGAAGGTGCGTCTGGGCAGGGCTTTTTTGGTGATGATCATGGTCGGGTTTTTCTATATAAAAAGGGGTCGCTTTGGACGGTTGATAATATGACGGCATGGAATCGAAAGTCATCTTTTTCTGCCTCACGCAGGATTCCCCGAATGGCAGGTGCATCACTCGGCTCCATCCCCCTGCCCAAAGCGAAGGTGAGCAGTTTTGAGATGAGTGTCCCGACAAACAATTCAGGGCGATTCACGAGCACCTCCTCAAGCCCCTCCACTCCAGTAAAGTGACTCCCGTCAGGAAAACCACCTGAGGCGTCCACGGGCTGATTACCCTCTCGCTCACGCCACCTGCCCACCGCATCGTAGTGTTCAAGGGAGAAACCGATTGGATCCATGACATCATGGCAGCTGGCACAGGCCGGGTTGGCGCGGTGCTCGAGTAGGCGATCTCGCACTGGCAAGGAGGCATCCACCACAGATTGCTCCAGAGCCGGTATATCCGGAGGTGGAGGGGGCGTGGCGACCCCGAGCAAATTATCCAGAATCCAATGACCCCGTATCACTGGCGAAGTACGCGTGGCATAGGAAGTGACCGCAAGGATGCTTCCCTGCCGCAACAACCCGCCGCGATGCATGGCCGGAGTCAGCATCACTTTCCTAAAATGACTCCCGTGGATCCCCTCAATACCATAGTGCCTGGCCAGGCGCTCGTTCAGGTAGCCATGATCACTTCGAATCAAATCCTGAACCTTGCGATTCTCTTGCAACACTGAATCAAACAAGAGCTCGGTTTCTCGCCGCATAGCCTGTCGAAGGTTTTCATCAAAATCAGGGAAAAGACGGGAATCCGGGGTAAGGCTTTCTAGATTTCTCAGGTAGAGCCACTGATCGGCGAAGTTGCTGACCAGACGCGCCGATTTGGGATCTGCCAACATCCGTTTGACCTGCTTGGCTAATTCATCAGGCTGGTGCAAGCGCCCCTCTTCGGCTGATACCAACAAGGGTTCGTCAGGCACACTGCTCCAGAGCATGAAAGAGAGGCGAGAAGCCAATTCGATGTCCGAAAGCCGGTAAACGGTGTCAGGGGATAAGTCTTTGGGATCCTGCTCGATTTTGAAGAGGAAGGAGGGGCTTATCAATACCGCACTCAAAGCCGCCTCCACCCCTGCCTCATGACCGAGGGTCGTGGCGGCTTGCTTATAAAATTGCATCGGCTGAAGGAGGT
>JALRAZ010000009.1 GCA_023257935.1 Verrucomicrobiota bacterium | reverse complement strand
AATGATTCGGCTGGTTCACCAAGACCATGGGTTGGCCGTTCTGGCACATCCTGGTCTGGGCATCCCCAACGAGGTTGTGGTTCAGCTCGCTAGCCAAGGCCTGGATGGGGTGGAGGTGTTTCACAGCGCTCACAAACCCAGTCTGGTCAAAAAATACCTTTATATTGCGAAAAAACATGGGCTCATCGTGACCGGAGGCTCGGACTGCCATGGCCCGACTGCCGGTGGTATGCGTATGGGAAAAACGCGACTTGATGCGGCATACATGGATCATTTTCTGAACCGGATCAGCCAGATTGAACATCGACAAACCTCGCGCTCTTAGTTTACCAATGACTCCAATTTGATGGTTTAACCTCATGGGATTCTTTCAAAAACTTAAAGAAAGGCTTGGCCGTACACAGGACAAGCTGGTTCACGAATTCAAGCGGATCTTATCCCGGTCACCTCGTCTGAGCGCAGAGAGTGCTGAAGAGCTTGAGGCGGTATTGTTATCGGCTGATTTTGGCGTGCCAACGACCATGAGAATTCTGGAGGCTGCCCGGCGTGCTTACGAGTCCCACGGATCTGGTGGTGTTGACCTGATTGAGGTAGCAGCCGAAACCGTTCAGGCTGGTTTAGAAGGGCATTCCAGTGCACTGTTGGACGCCTCGGATGGCTTGAAAGTGGTTTCCATGGTGGGGGTCAATGGCACGGGTAAAACCACCACCTGCGCAAAACTAGCCAATCGACTGAAAGCCAACCAACACAAGGTTCAATTGGCTGCATGTGATACTTTTCGAGCTGCAGCCATAGATCAAATCAAGGTTTGGAGCGAACGTATCGACGTCAGCCTCACGAGCGGGGCATACGGAGCCGATCCTGCTTCGGTTGCCCATGATGCGGTGACCTCAGCTCTTTCCCGAGATATGGATTATCTGCTGGTTGATACGGCTGGTCGCTTGCATACCAAGCAAAACCTCATGCAGGAATTGCAGAAGGTGCATCGAGTCATGGCCAAGCGTCTTGCGGGGGCACCCCATGAGACGCTACTTGTGCTCGATGCCACCACTGGGATGAATGCTCTCAATCAGGCTCGTGAATTCCACAAAGCTGTCACCCTTTCTGGGCTTGTCATCACCAAGCTGGATGGAACCAGCAAAGCAGGCATGGTGGTAGCTATCCAGCAGGAGTTAGGCATCCCTGTTAAATTTATCGGAGTTGGAGAAGGCGTTGATGACCTCCAGCCCTTTGAGGCAAGAGAATTCTCTCGTGCCATGTTTGGGCTGGAGGACTGAGTGGTCCTATGCTCCTAGGCATCACTTTTTTGAGGGGTACTCTCTATCAAGGTTTAAGGTAGGGGGTAGACCTGGAAGCTTTCTGCTTAGGACCTGAAGATATCTGCTTAAAACCTCTGCATGCGGAAGGTGGGATGGCATCTTAGGCCTTGCAGGCACCTGTTTCATTAGCTTTATTGCCAAGATGAAGGTCCTGATTTTCCTGCTGATATCATGGGCTATCCAGGCCTACTCCCCTTTGTGCATGGCTCAGGGTAAGCCGAATATTGTGCTGGTCATGGCTGATGATCAGGGGTTGGGCGACATGGGCTACATGGGCCACCCTAATCTTCATACCCCTCACTTTGATGCCGCAGCAGGGCAGGGAATTCGCTTCGATGCCTTTTATGCTGCAGCCCCGGTTTGCTCGCCCACACGGGCTAGTGTGATGACGGGGCGTCATCCCAATCGAATGGGAGTTTTCAAGTGGGGTTACCCCATCCGGCCTCAGGAAATCACCCTTGCTGAGGTTCTCCAGCAAAACGGCTATCATACGGGGCATTTTGGGAAGTGGCACTTGGGCTCAGTGCGCCCTGATAGCCTTTCGCATCCTGGCAAAAATGGTTTTGACTTCTGGGTCAGCGCTCCAAACTTTTACGACAACGACCCCATACTCAGCCACGAGGGACGTGCCATCGCTCACAAGGGCGAAAGTTCGATGCTTGCATCAGAGCTTGCCCTACGCTGGATTGATAGTATCCAAAATGATCATCAGCCGTTTTTGGCTGTTGTGTGGTTTGGGTCCCCTCATGCTCCGCATCGATCGGCTCCAGAGGATGCTGAGCTGTACAAAGATCAGCCCGATCATCTGAAACATTTTTTTGGTGAAATCACCGGCATGGATCGAGCTTTTGGCCTCCTTCGCGATGGTCTGAGATCAAGAGGGATTTCAGAGAATACCATTCTTTGGTATTGCAGCGATAATGGTGCGTTGCCAAAGGTAGGTTCCAACCATGGCCTGCGCGGCTACAAGGCATCAGTCTATGAAGGAGGTTTGCGAGTGCCAGCCTGGCTTGAGTGGCCCGCGCGCTATCCAAAGCCGAGTCTCATACGGGCTCGCTGTCATACAAGCGACATCCTGCCAACCTTGCTTGACTGGGTTGGTTTGATTGAGAAGAGCCCGGCGGTGCTGGATGGCCGAAGCCTGGTTCCATGGATTGAAGGTCGCATGTCAGAGAGTAGGCAACTAGGCTTCTGGGACATGCCTGCCAAAGGGATTTCCACCCCATCGGCTGCGTGGATGAAGCAACTCCTGGAAGCCCAGGTCTTAGGCCAGCTCATCGAGGCAGATGAACATAGTCTACGTTCTGATAAGCTTCCTTCGCCTCCATATCGGGTGGATTCTTTTCCTGGCCACGCTGCATGGATTGATGGCGATTGGAAGCTCCATCGTAAGGACCAGGGCCAGGGACGGGTTATCTGGGAACTGTATGACTTGAAAAAGGATCCAGCAGAAAGTCATGATTTAATCGCGGAAAGTGACTTTTCCAGTCGTCGGATTGAGCGCATGCGCCAGGCTCTTGAAAGATGGCTTGCATCGGTGGTTCATTCCCTTAATGGTGGCGATTATTTCTGAACGAGACAGATAAGATGCATCCCTCCGTTCGCCATGGCCCTACCAGCGCCTGAATCATGACTGAAGCCTCACCCCAAAAAACATCTAACGAACCAGGTTGGTTGTCTCGCCTGCTGACGACAGCCCCTTCATGGGTCTTTGTACTTTTTGCTGTCGCGGCCTCCTTCTCGACCTATTTCTGTATGTATGCCTTCAGGAAGCCTTTTACGGCTGCCAAATATGAAGGCCTGCTTTTCCTGGATACTGAGATCACCCTGAAAACGGCTCTGGTGATCAGTCAGATTCTTGGCTATGCCCTGAGCAAGTATGTTGGCATCAAGGTGTGCTCGGAAATTCGGCCCCATCAAAGGGCTAAGGCTTTGTTGTGGCTGGTGGTTGCCAGTGAAGCTGCTCTGGTATTGTTCGCCATCCTGCCTGATCCCTGGAAGTGCGTGGCTATTTTTCTTAATGGTTTTCCCCTTGGTATGGTTTGGGGGCTTGTGGTCTGGTACCTTGAGGGAAGGCGAAGTTCGGAAGTGCTTTTAGCTGGTTTGAGCTGTGCGTTCATTGTTTCCAGTGGGATTGTTAAGGATTTTGGTCGTGCCATGATGGGCGGTGGGGTGGCTCGATCTTGGGAAGCGATGCCAGTGATTGGCGAGGGGATCAGTCGTTCTCTGGGCCAAGTCAGCGAGAACTGGATGCCAGCAATGGTTGGGCTTCATTTTTTGCCGTTGTTTTTTCTAGCGGTCTGGATGCTCAATCAAATCCCCCCACCTAATCAGGCAGATATGGCAAGCCGGATGGTTAGGCAGCCCATGGATGGAGCTCAGAGGGTTTCTTTTGTGAGGCATTTTCTTCCGGGGTTGGTATTGCTGATGGTGGTTTACTTTTTTCTGACAGCCTACCGCGATTTCAGAGACAACTACATGGTCGAAATCCTTGAAGCTCTTGCTTATCCCTATGATCAGAATCAGACCATCATTACTCGGGCTGAAACCCTGGTTGCCTTCGGCGTGATGCTTGCTATGGCACTCTTGAATCTGATCAGGAACAACCGAGCCGGATTGATTGCTGCTTTTGCGGTCATGACCACTGGGGTTCTCTTACTCGGGGTCGCTACACTCCTACTTGAAGCAGGCCAGCTTTCCGGATTCTGGTGGTTGACACTTACTGGATTGGGATCCTATTTGGCCTATGTTCCTTATGGGTCGTTACTCTTTGATCGCATGATGGCATCGACACGTGTCGTGGGGACGGCAGTCTTTGCGATTTATGTGGCTGATGCCATTGGTTACACAGGTTCGGTGGGTATTCAGCTTTATAAGGACTTGGCAGCCGGTGAGATGTCTCGACTTGGTTTTTTCAAGGGATTTACATGGTTCATGACCGGTCTGGGTACCCTCTTCCTGGTGGCGAGCTGTATTTACTTTCTCAGGCGTTCGGTCAGCTCAAAGGTTGATTGAGGGCAATGGATGCTTCATCCATTGCGAGGTAAATGCTGAAGCAACTCCCATTGCCGGGGCTGGATTGAACGGTGAGCGATGCCTGGATGCCTTTGGCCATTTCATAGACCATCGAAAGCCCCAGGCCGGTGCCATGACGAGCCGAGAAAGCTTTGGTGGTGAAAAACGGTTCCATGATGCGTGGCAAATTTCGCTCATCGATACCAACACCCCGATCCTCCACATCAATGCAGGCATAGATTTTGGCTGTTGTTCCTTTCAGTAGGTTGTGTCCTGTAGAGTGATCGGTCCGACGCAGCCTGACCTGAACTGGATCGCCCTCCTGCATGGAATCCATGGCATTGTGGATCAGGTTGATCATGATTTGTTTCAGTAAATCTGTGTCGATCGTCAGCCATAAAGGTGAGGAGGGCGGTTGCACGTTGACTTTGAGCCCGGGCCTAGACTCTTGGGCCAACCTGACAGCATCAAGGGTGACTTCCTTGAGATCGACGCGCTTGATGTCCTGTCGACCGCGTCTGACATAACCTAGCATGGATTGTACAATGCCGGCTCCTTGGTCCACTACTGAATGAATGCGCTTGAGGCGCTTTTGAACAAGTTCCTGGTTTTGTGATTTGGCTTCAATGATCTGCGCTGATCCCTTGATAATACTCAGGATACTGTTGAAATCGTGTGCTATGCCTGAAGCCAGTGTCCCAAGTGCTTTCATTTTCTGATCCTGCAGCAACTCTCGGTTTGCTTGCTCAAGTTCCATGGTCCTTGATTGAACCAGTCGCTCAACCTCTGCATAGCTTCGCTTGAGTCGCCAGTGTCGGTTGATAGCTAGCCCAGCAAGAGCGATCATGATGAGCATGGCTGCCATCAACATTTCCATGAGTCGAGGATCCTCCTTCCATGGTATGGTGTAGATAAAACTCAGGCCAGGTCGGGGCTTTTCCACATTGCCGTTGCGGTCCATGCTGCGCACTTCGATGCGATGAATGCCAGCGGCCAAATCACCCAGCACGATACGGTTCAGCGGTGAAAAGGCGCTCCAAGGGTTGTTGTCCTGACGGTAAGAGTAAAGGAGTCTGGTGTTGGCAGTCTGTTCCCAGCGATCAACGCCAGTGAAGAAAATTTCCGAACCCTTGCCGATTTCTCCTGAATTGCTGGGCGAATCAGTTTGGATTTGCGTTGTTGGCGGCCAGGTGTCGACCTCGGGAGTATAGCACGCAATGCCTCGGGTTGTGGCAGCTATCAGTCTACCATGATCCTGCTCTAGTAATCGATACACGGTATTGCTGGGTAGTCCCTCACGCGTGTCGTGACGCATCCAGGTTTCATTGCTGAATCGATGGATACCACTGCTGGTTGTGAGCCAAACGCTCCCATCCCTTGATGGGAGAATTCCGTGGATTTTGTCTCCTGCATCATAGAAACGCTCCCATTGGTTGCGGTCCAATTCGTAGAGGTGAGAACCTGCGGCCAGCCATAGTTGCCCGGTACGTATTTCCGTTAGCTTTTGGGGTGTTTCCTCGCCTATGCCATCCTCAGGTTGATACACCATCCAATCTTTGCCTGAGGCATAGGCCACTCCCTGGTTCCAGCCTATCCACATCTCCTGATCCAATAGGGTAGCCCAGAGCAATTCTCGCTCAGGTAAGATTTGCGGCCATGGGTGACCATTGGACTGCCAACGCAGTCCGTCGAAAAATTCCAGGGTGGCGGGTTGATCCTTGGCACTGGGAATGATCGAAGTGATCAAACCAAGGGATGTCTGGTGCCCCAGGATCCTAACTTCCTTCTCCGGTTGAGAAGGGTGAATGATCGGGGCGAATAACTTGTTTTTTTTATCGAATACAAAAGCTCCTTGATCGGTTTGAATGCCAATGAGTCCTTCTTTCAGTGGGTAGAGGCAACGCCCGGGTTGCATCATAAGATCTTGGTCTCCTGGCCAAGGAAATCGATCGGTTTGGTGGTTCGATAGGCAGATCAGGGCGCTTTCTGATGCCAGCCAGCTATCCCCGTCGGCTCCCTGAGCCATATCGTAGACGGTCTCATCCTCACTGAGTGATGGATCCTTTTCCCAATAATTGGCCGATTGACAGACGACCCCTTCATTGGTGGCGAGCCATGCCTGACCTTGCCCATCTGTGATCACATCAAAGAAAAGTCCAGCTTCGACTTCAGTGGAAGCGATCAATTGTTCCTGATCGAGGTTGATCGCAAAAAGTCCATTGTAGCTGGTAGCCCATCCGTTGCCGACAGCATCGATCCAAAAATGACGCAGTTTTGTTTCCAGTGGGGCTTGGAACCCTTGCCATGTGTCCTGATGGTATGAGAGTAGGTATTTGGGCTCTCCTGATGCCTCTCCAATAAAAGTCCACTGACCATCGGGGCCTTCAAGGGGGTTACTCAGGCTTAGGTGCTCCAGCGATTCAGGGAGTGGTACCTTTGTCGGAATCTGGAGCGCCAATTCCTTGGCGGGGCCTCTAAAATGCAGGAAACCGCTTTTTCCAACCACCACGATGTCGCCCTGGCTCCCTTCCACCATGCCTCGGCTTTGCTCGAGGCCCAGCGAACGAAAGTCCATCCATTTTTCGAGGCGATTGCCGGTATGGTCGGTTGAAAATTCGAACAACTGATCCATTGCCAGGATGAGGCAATGGTTGATCTGCAGTGGCAGCAGGGCGACAGGACTCTGCAGACGCTGAACGGTATGCTGATAAGCCATGCCAATTGGGTCAACTTGGTAGGGAGTCCAGCGGCTGCGATAAAAAACATACAGTCCATCAGGCTTGGCAGCCCACAGTTGGCCAGATCGGCTCTGATGGACCTTGTTAGCCGCATCCGAAGGGATGGGGTAATTGAACAGTTCATAACCATCCATTTCTGAGACGAGGTTCGCATCCTGATGCCGAATCCATACCAGATCTCTGGGACTCAATTGAATGCCTGCAACGCTGCCGACAGGGAGGTCATCAGCCATCCTGATGTAAGTCCACTTGGCTGCATCCAGTCGGAGAGAAAGCAGGCAAAGTAGCAGGACACCCCAGTAAGTTCGCTGGCCGGCTCTCAAACCAGAATAAGTAGGCTCATGCTTCATGCCATGGACTCATCTCGATGTGTACGCATGCCTAGCTGCGTGGCAATATTTTAGGCTCTGAGGCACTATCTGGCACCCGGTGACAGATTCCGGGTCAGTCCCAAGGCAGGGAGAAGGTTTTGACAGTGGTCATGCATTTGATGGCCTCAATCACACCTTCTTTGATGCCGAGACCGGAATCCTTGATCCCACCGAAGGGGGAACATTCGATACGATAGCCAGGGACCTCATTGATATTGACTGTGCCGCAGCGAAGTTTTCGGACTGCCTTCAGGGCGTGGGGCAGGTGTTTGGTGACGACACCTGAGGAAAGTCCGTAGGGCGTGGCATTTGCCAAGGCTATCGCGTCATCGATATCCTCAATGGCCATGATCGGCGCAAGCGGGCCAAAGGACTCACTGCAGACCATCTCGGCATCACGAGGAACTTCCGAGAGGACGGTGGGTTCCAGCATGGCTCCTTTTCGCTGGCCTCCCAGCAGGA